>JAZOVJ010000001.1:0-33673 GCA_045658645.1 Clostridia bacterium
TTTTTATAATCCTATTTCCTTTTTAAGCTTTAATAAATCCTGACCTGTCTTTAAGTCGGCGTTATTTATCTCGCCAATCACCCTTTTTGCGCCTCTTTCTTTCCCGAATACCGACTTAAAAATTCTGTAAGCGTAATAAGACGGAACAAGAATTTTATATCGTTCTGCTTTCGGGTATCTTGCTATCAAATTCTCATAAGACGGAAAAATCATCTTTTTATAGCTTTCCAACTTGGCGGTGGCAGAAGAAGAGTTTTCGCCCGCATCGCCGGCAAGCTTTGCGGAGGCGTACTGGCTGTAAGTCCCAATCCAACCGCTTTGGGCAACAAAGTCCGCCATAGCCAAAATGGTAGGGTCATCTGTTCCTTTTTCTTCAAACCAATACAGGAAAAGCGTTCTTGCGCATTCCTCAAACCTTTTCAGATTGCATTTTGCAAGGGTTTCTTCAAGATATGCCATGTCAAAGCCATCCTTGCATTTTGACCACATCAGCCACAAATCAACAAATACCCTGATACCGATACCGGCGGTCCTTATATGATTTGCTGCATGGGCAAGGTTATAGATGTAAGTGTCCTCTGCGTTCATTTGATAGCGATGCTCCTTGCCGTCACACTTAATCACACGCTCGGGAATTTTATTGCATTCTTCCTTCCAGGGGAAATCGTTCTGAACAAGCACCCTGTGAAGCTCGCACAATATTGCGTTATTTATCATATACTTATCGTGACCGTCATCATCGGCATAGTCATCAACCAAAAACCCCAGACCAACCATAACGTCACGGGCGAGCCGAGCTTTTTCGTTTCCTATGTAAATATCAAAATCGGAAGACTGGCGCATATCGGAAGACGGATAGAATTTTGCGGTTTCAGTGCCTTTGATAACAAAATAGTCTATGCCGGCATCCTCAAAAGCATTTTCTACCTGTTCGATATAATGCTGTTGCACTGCCATAAAGTTCAGGGAGGCAAAATAAGAGGCTTTGAAAAGCTTCGCCAACTCCTCGGGAATATCGGTATTTGAAAGTGCAAGGTAAACCAAATTCTGTATTTTGTGGAACGCACAGAACTTAAAGAAAAGACCGGCGTCAAGCTCGGCGGGGAGCGGTTTTACCGGTTTGCCGGAAAGAAACGAACTTATTAAATTGGTAGTATATTTAACATACGCATCCAAACCCATCAAAACACCTCTTTTCTTTAAGTAAAATTATATCATAAAATCGGTGATTGTCAATATAAGCAAATTTTGTACTAAAACGAAAGTTCCTCCAATATATATGTAGTAAACCTGTACTATGTGCAAGAAAGGGAGGAGCAGAAGTGACAGAATACAGTATTTATCAGGATATAAAGGAGCGCTCGGGAGGGAATGTGTATATCGGAGTAGTAGGGCCTGTGCGCACGGGAAAGTCCACCTTTATAAAAAAGTTTATGGACCGGATGGTAATCCCCAATATCGAAAACAGCTATGATGCGCAAAGAGCCAGAGATGAGCTGCCGCAGTCGGCAATGGGCAGAACCATAATGACCACGGAACCGAAATTTGTGCCAAACGAGGCGGTAAGTGTAACGCTTTCGGGGAACGCAAAAATGAAAGTGCGAATGATTGACTGTGTCGGCTACATTGTTGAGGATTCGGCAGGGTATATGGAGGATGACGGACCGAGGATGGTGACAACGCCATGGTCAGATGACCCGCTTCCGTTTTTTGAGGCAGCCGAAATCGGCACGAAAAAGGTGATCTGCGACCATTCCACAATCGGTCTTTTGGTAACAACGGACGGAACGGTTGCAGACATACCGAGAAAAAGCTATGAACACGCAGAGGAAAGGGTAGTTAACGAGCTAAAGAACATCAATAAGCCGTTTATTATTCTTTTAAATTCCAAAACCCCGAACTCTTCCGAGTGCCGCAGACTGAAGTGCGAGCTTGAAGAGAAGTATGGCGTGCCTGTGGTTGCGGTTAGCTGCGCAGACCTTACCGAAGAGGACGTTGAACAAATCATCGAAACTGTACTGTTTGAATTCCCACTGTCCGAGGTAAAAATTCGTATGCCCGGCTGGGTCAGCAGTCTTGGGAACGACCATTGGCTTTCCGAAAAACTCAATAAGGCGGTGTTTTACGAAATCGAACCTCTTGAGAAAATCCGCAATGTCAGCACCTTCTGCGAAAGCCTTTCCGCCTATGACTTCATAAAATCCTCAAGTATAGACGGCATAGATTTAGGCTCGGGGAAAGCGGTTCTTGACATCAACACGCCCGAGGAGTTGTTCTACCAGATTTTAGGCGAAGAATCGGGATTTGAAATCGGTGACGAGGAAGCGCTTGTGAAGCTTATCCGTGACCTTGCAAAAACTAAGGCGGAATACGACAAAATTTCTTATGCACTGCATCAGGTGAAAGAGTGCGGCTATGGCGTAGTATCGCCCACAACGGACGAACTGACGCTGGAAGAACCGAAGATAGTGAAACAGGGCGGACGCTACGGCGTAAAGCTGAAAGCATCGGCACCAAGCATACATATGATACGTGCAAACATTCAGGCGGAGGTCAGCCCGATTGTGGGAACGGAGAAACAATCGGAGGAGCTTGTTCATTATCTTTTAGACGAATTTAATCAGGACCCTGCAAAAATCTGGGAATCCAACATTTTCGGCAAGTCCCTATACGAGCTTGTGAACGAGGGCGTAAATAACAAGCTGTCCAAAATGCCGGACGAGGCACGGAGAAAGCTTGCCACAACCCTTGAGAGAATAATAAATGAAGGCAGCGGAGGTTTGATTTGTATAATATTGTAAAAAAAATAGCAATTCCTCTGCTGATACTGCTTACGGCGTCCTGCAGCGGCGGAGTTCGGGTTGATAGTATAGATAAATCCTATGCGACCGAAACGGTGATGGTTGATGCAAAAATACCGAAGCTTTCGGGGGTTGGCTCGGAAAGTCTTGAGGAAACGGTTAATGCAGACTATGAAAAAACCATATCCTCGCTTTTGTCGGACTTCAAAAAGCAGGCATCAAAGACAGGCGACAAATCAACCTTCACTGTAACCACAACGGAACACCACAATGACGGCGGTTTTTTCTCGGCGGTGACGCAGGTGGACTCTTTTGCGTCAGAAAACCATAAAAACAGTTTCAGAATAACAAAAAATATTGATACTAAAAAAGGAGCGGAGCTTTCTCTTTCCGACCTGTTTGACGGGGACACGTATATCGATATGATAAATGCAAGGCTTACAGAGACAGTTTCGGAAAACAGAGAAAAGTATCAGGGCCTCTGGGAAAAACCAAGACTTTGTGAAAATCAGGACTTTTATGTTTCGTCAGGCTTCCTTGTGGTATATTACTTACCCTATAAGCTTTCCTATTACGAACGGGGCTTTGTGGAGATACCGCTGTCTCTTGGGGATATGAGCGGATACCTGAAGGAAGAATACAGATACCTGGCAGATTTAAATTAGAAAAAGGAGAGGCTCTCTCCTTTTTTACTTTTTTGAAGAACTGATATTATATAATAGGAAAGAACACGGGCATTTTCTGGGCAAGGTTAGTTAAAACCCACAAAAAAGCCTGCAAAAAGCTCTTTTGCAATAACAAAATGCTAATATTTTAACAAAAAACTTGACATTTTATGAAAAAAGGAGTAAAATTTAAGATGTATGGTTGTATTATAGCCGTACTTTGATGTCAAAATATTTGTGTAATGTTACAAAGTTTCTGTAAAATTACATAATTTTTCTATTTTGTCACCAATTTTACAGTTATATTACAACTGCAGAAAATGCATTGACACCGCAAAAAAACAGTGGTAAAATCAATGCATAGTCAGGATATACAAATAAAATGTATGTTTTGACACCGAAAAATTCCGTTGTGAGAAAAGAAAGGGTGCACACGGAATGCATAAAAGCACCCTTTCAAAATAGAAAAAGGGAGGATTTGAAATTATGAAGAATTTCAAAAAGGTAATTTCCGTTGTTATGGCTTTAGCAATGATCATTAGCTCATTCACAGCTGTTAGCGCTTCTAAGTTTGCTGACGTTGCTGACACAGCTAAGTATGCTGAAGCAGTACAGGTACTTTCAGCTCTTGGTGTTGTTAACGGCATCGAAGAGAATGGTACTCTAACATTCAAACCGGAAAATTTAGTAACAAGAGCAGAAGCTGCTACAATGATCGTTGGTGCACTTAACATGGCTAACGATGCTAACGCTTCAGCTGGTACATCACAGTTCGCTGATGTAAACTCACAGGCTGCTTGGGCAGCTGGTTTCGTAAACGTTGGTGTTGCTCAGGGCTTCATCGCTGGTTACGATGCTAACACATTTGGTCCACTTGATAACGTTACATATGCTCAGCTATGTGTAATGCTTACTCAGATCACAGGTTACGGCGAATACGCTAAGGCATACGGCGGCTGGCCAACAGGTTACACAACTATGGCTGCTACAGCTGGTATCAACAAGGGCGTTGCTGCTGCTAACGACACAGCTTTGACAAGAGGTCAGGTTGCTATGATGGTATGGAACGCTCTTAAGGCTCCAATGCTTGGCGTTAAGACATACACAGTTAACGGCAACGAATATGAACCACTTGACGGTTCAAACGGCAAGTACAAGACTCTTTTCTCAGAAAAGTTTGACGGTTACACAGCTACAATCACAATCAAGAAGACTCCTCTAACAGAAGAAACTTCAGCTAATGACGAAGTTACATTCGACGTTGAAAAGTCAGACTGGTGGTTAGACAAGGCTGTTAAGACAAACGCTGATAAGGTTAAGGGCGCTGAAGGCCGTTTCGCAGCTGACGTTGACGTAAATGGTAACTACCTACAGACAGGTGAAGCTGTATTCGTACTTGACGAAGAAGATGAAGTTCCAGTAATGATCTACTTTGCAGCAACTGGTAAGGTTGATACAAAGGAAGTTGCAGCTGATACATACTATCCACAGGCTAAGCTTTCAGATGGTAACAAGTATGCTAACAACCAGAAGATCAGATTCGGTTCAACATACTACAAGTTCGATACAACATTTACTCTATTTGTAAATGGCGTTGAATACGCAACAATTAAGATGGGTGACGATTTAGATGCTCTTCTTACAAAGGCTCAGGGTACAATCAAGCTTGTAAAGGCTGATGACGCTGACTACTACAACACAATGTTCATCAACTACTACCAGATCGCTGAAATCAGCTCAATCAAGGTATCAGACGATGAAACAACAATCAACCTAAAGGGTATTAAAGAAGCTATCAGTGAAAAGGCAAAGAAGATCACAAAGATCGTTATCACAAACGAACTTGTTGAAGATGGCGAAACAGTTGTTACTGTAACAAAGAACGGCGCAGCAGCTGAGCTTTCTGCACTTTCAAAGGGTGACATCATCGCTTACGCTACAAACTTTGCTGACATCGAAAGCCTTGAAGATCCAAAGGTAATCGACATCATCGCTACAGATGACGTAGCAGCTGGTCTTGTTAAGAAGGCTGATGATAAGAACAACGAATACACAATCGACGAAACAGTTTACGCTGTTGTTGACGGCGCTGACAAGCCAACAGTTGGTCAGTCACTAAACTTAGTACTTGATCCATTCGGCAGAATCTATGCTTCAGAAGCTGACGGCACAACAACAAAGTATGCTATCGTTCTTAAGGCTGACACAGACGAAGGTGAAGTTACTCTTCTTCTTGCAGACGGAACATCAAAGACATACGAAATCGACAGCGCTTCAAGCATTGATATCGATAAGTTCGATTTCGCGGCAACTGAAGCAGTTGAAAACAGAGTTGTAACATACAAGGTTAAGAATTCAAACGGTAAGCTTTCAACACTTGAAAAAGTAACAGGTCTTGAAGCTGAATCACTTGAATACAAAGAAAGAACAGGTAAGCTTGGTAGCGCTTACGCTATCACAGAATCAACACCTGTAATCGATGCTACAGAAGCTAAGAACGGTCTTGCAAGATACGCTTCAAGCTACTCAGTATTCGATAACTCAGCATTCGTTGATGGCACAAACTACAGCACAATCGCAATCAAGAAGGACGGTTATGTAGCATTCGTAGTTATCACAGAAGTTGGTAACAAGTTTGGTGCAGGCGTTAGATTTGCAGTTGTTAAGGAAGCAGCTATCGACCACATCGTTGATGGTGATGAATGTGACCTTGTTAAGGTTCTTTACAATGGTGCAGAAGAAGATCTTCTATTCAATGATGGTGTAGCTAAGACTCTTGCAGTTGGTGATGCATTCTTCTTTGAAACAGATTCTGACGGTCTTGTAAAGGCAGTTTACGAAGTATACAGCAAGCCAGTATTTGCATACGACAAGGAAAACAAAGTTTTCGTTGAAAAGACAGCAAGTACATTTACTTCTCTTGACAAGATTGATGGTATCACATCAGATATGCTTCCAACAGGTACAAAGGGTTGGTCATACTCAATCTGGGATGCAGGTTACGACCTACAGCTTGCTCAGGGCGTTGTAACAAAGGTTACAGACGACTATGTTGAATTCGCAAGCTTGAAGCAGATTAAGGATAACAAGACTCTTCGTACAGACACTGACCTAACAGAAGAAGGCAATGGTGTTGTAACATACACAATCGATCCTGAAGCTGTTGCATACGTTTACCTATCACAGGATGGCGCAGCATTTGATGAAGAAAAGCTAATCGTAACAGATGTTGCTTCTATCTCAGCTTCTGACTTCAGCGATTTCGAAAATGAAGATGATAAGGACCTTTACGAAAATATCGACTTTGCTTACGCTAACGAAGCACTTGTAATGCTTGTTAACGGCGACATCGTTGCTATCTACGTAATCGAGAAATAATTATCTGATTATAAATTAAAGAGTTGGACTTCGGTTCAACTCTTTTTTTGTGTAACGAAAATCACCAGCTAAGCTGGTGGTTCCAAAAAGCTTTCGACGTTGAACAAAAGAGCCTTCTCCTTGAGGAGAAGGTGGGTTGCGAAGCAACTCGGATGAGGTGAAAAGGAAACGACGTAGATAAAAAAACACCTCATCAGTCACTATCGTGACAGCTTCCCCTCAAGGCGAAGCCGATGGGCTCCTTTGCAAAAATCAGATTATTTGGTGGACTTTCAGTCCCGCCAGTAATAGCGACTTATAGTCGCAGAGCAAACTATCGGCTTAGTCGGTAGTTATGATTGTGCAACAAAAATAATGCCAATATAGGGGCGGGGTTCTATCCCCGTCTGTTTGTATCGGGAGGGTGCCGAGACCATCGCCGTCCGTTTGATTCGGGAGGGTGCCGAGACCATCGCCGCCCGTTTGTATCGGGAGGGTGCCGAGACCATCCCCGTCTGTTTGTATCGGGAGGCGCCGAGACCATCCCCGCCCGTTTGTTCCGGGAGGCGCGGAGACCATCCCCACCCGTTTGATTCGGGAGGGCGCGGAGACCATCCCCTACTTGACAAACTTTATAATCAGCTATATAATTATTAAGAATATTAAAGCAAGGAAGAAAATTATGAGAAATGTAGTAATAACCGGCGGTTCACGAGGAATAGGTGAAGCTTGTGCCAGGGCTTTTTCAAAAAACGGTGACAGGGTCTTTATAATATACGAAAAGAACGATGCTGCGGCAAAAAATGTGGCGGAAACTTGCGGTGCAATACCGCTAAAGGCAGACATCAGCTCTAAAACCGCTGTTTTTGGTCTTGTTGACGAGATACACGCCAAGTACGGCAAAGTTGATGTGGTGATAAACAACGCCGGCACAGCTCAAATTAAGCTGTTTTCTGACATAACAGAGGAAGAGCTTGAAAGAATGTTCGGCGTCAATATGTTCGGGGCATTTTATGTATCCCAAGCCTTTCTTCCTGATATGATAAACAAAAAGTCGGGAAAAATTATAAACATATCATCTATGTGGGGTGAGGTTGGTGCATCCTGCGAGGTTCACTATTCTGCATCCAAAGCCGCACTTATTGGTTTTACCAAAGCACTGGCAAAAGAGCTTGCACCATCGGGAATATGTGTAAATTGCATAACCCCCGGGGTTATTGATACTGAAATGAACGCCCAGATTAGTGCAGAGGAAAAGGAAGAGCTTATAGCTGAAATTCCGCTTATGCGAATGGGAAAGGCAGAAGAGGTGGCAAATTTGGCGCTATTTTTGGCATCAGACAAGGCGGATTATATTACAGGACAGGTTATTGGCGTATCGGGTGGTATGGTAATTTAAAAATGCTTTTATATAAGCTCTGCCTGCGGCGTGGGAATACTGCAGCAATTCTGTTATTACGGAAATTACAATCAAAATCAGAAATTTCCTGCATAATAAAAAAATTAAAAAAATGCTTGACAAATTATTTTTCGTATAGTATAATAGGTGAGTACAACAAGTAGAATACATTCGTTCTCACCGTACGACAAGGGTTTTGCGGTAAATATGCTTATTACCAGATAATGTTTTGGTGTGCATTTTTTTGACGGATGTATTTCATCCGTTTTTTTAATGTAAAAACGAAAAAATATTGGGAGGGATTCACATAGCTAAACAGGAATTGCAGGCAAACGAAGAAATTCGCGAAAAGGAAGTCCGTGTTGTAAATCAGGACGGAGAACAGCTTGGTGTTATGTCATCTGACGAGGCACTGAAGCTTGCACAGTCTAAAAACCTTGATCTTGTAAACATTGCACCGAACGCACAGCCGCCGGTTTGCAAAATTATGGATTTTGGTAAATACAGATTCGAACTTCAGAAGCGCGAAAAGGAAAACAGAAAGAACCAGAAGGTTATAAACATCAAAGAGGTTCAGCTGTCACCGTCAATCGACACAAACGACTTTAACACAAAATGCAAAAATGCATCAAAGTTCTTGTCAAAGGGTGATAAGGTTAAGGTAACAGTACGTTTCCGCGGTCGTGAAGTAACACATTCCGAAATTGGTGAAACTCTCTTGGCAAGATTTGCCGAGAATTGTAAAGAGTTCGGCGGCGTTGAAAGACCTGCTAAACTTGAGGGCAGAAATATGACAATGTTTTTAGCCCCTAATGCACAGTAAATAAAAATTGGAAGGAGATAATCACTATGCCAAAAATTAAGACACATAGAGGCGCAGCAAAAAGATTTAATCTTACTAAAAAGGGTAAGGTAAAGATGAACAGAGCGTTCAGAAGACACATTTTGAACAAGAAAACTACAAAGAGAAAGAGACATCTTCGTAAGCAGGCATATTGCTCAAAGGCAAATGCAGCAGTAATCAAGAAGTTGATTCCTTACAAGTAAGATTGAAAGAGAGGTAATTTAAGAATGGCTAGAGTTAAAGGTGCTTTAAATACAAGAAAACATCACAAGAAAGTTCTAAAGCTTGCTAAGGGCTTCAGAGGCGGCGAATCAAAGCTTTACAGAGTTGCTAACCAGGCTGTTATGCGCTCAATGCAGAATGCATACATCGGCAGAAAGCACAAGAAGAGAGATTTCAGACGTCTTTGGATTTCAAGAATCTCAGCTGCAGCTAAGATGAACGGTATGAACTACTCAACATTTATGAACGGCCTTAAGAAGGCAGGCATTGAAATGAACAGAAAGATGCTTTCTGAAATCGCAATCGCTGACCCAAAGGCATTTGCTTCACTTGTTGAAACAGCAAAGAATGCACGTGGTTAATAATTTTAAAGAGTATATCATATGATATGCTCTTTTTTTGTCCAAATTTGTCAGTTTATTGTAATTTGCGATTTTCTATTCCCAAAACATATCAAGGTATAGTATACTAATTATAGAATGGAAGTGGTATAATGAAAATCGTGAGGCTTACGCCCGACAAAGTGCGGGTGTTTTTGACAGTTACAGACCTTTATGATATGAAGATAGATACAGAATTGCTTACACCGGATTCCCCGCAGCTCAGCCTGTTTTTATATGAGATTTTGGAGGCGGTTAAGGAGGAAACCGGATTTTCGATGGCAGAGGGGCAGGTTGTGGCGGAGGCGATACCGAAAGAAGGCGGAATTGTGCTTGAACTGTCCCACTTAACAGAACATGAACAAAAACCTGCAAAACTCATAAAAAAGGACAGCATAATTTTTGAAATAACAGGCTTTGAGGCGTTGTGCGGCATGCTTAAAAATATTCAGACGGCACATCTTTTAAATATGCGCCTATACTTTTGTGACGGAAACTATTACGTTGCCGTTCCTAAAAAGCGTGTGCCAGCCATTATATATGAATATGCCTTGAAGAGCCGTAAATCAAACATTGCTGAAAGCAAGGTGGCGGAATACGGGCGGCTTGTTGCGGGGGGATACAGGCTTATGTGTATGGCGGCAGCACTAAAAAAGATAAATTAGCTATTGCAAAACATATCAAAATGTGATAAAATGGACCTGTTAGAAATGTGGCGATATGCCATAAAAGGTAAAGGAGGCATACTTATGTTAGATTTATTCACAACAGCTTATGCAGAAGGTGCAGCAGCACAGCAGCAACAGGCAAGCGGAATGTTCTCAATCATCTGGCTTGTTGCTATGCTTGTTGTTTTCTACTTTGTTCTTATAAGACCACAGAAGAAGCAGGAAAAGAAAATGAGAGAGATGCTTGCGGCACTAAAGGTTGGCGATAAGGTTATCACCGCCGGCGGAATTGCAGGTAAAATCGTTAAGATTAAGGACGATTTTGTATGGCTTGAAACAGGCTTTGTCGGAAATCCTGAAAAGCAGGCAACACTTAAAATGGAAAAAGCTGCAATAAAAATCGTTGAAGCTGAATAATAAGTAATAAAAAAGAAACCTTTCGAATATGCATTATTATAGCATTATTCGGGAGGTTTTTTAATGAGCATCAGGAAAATATTTACGGGGACGTTCTTGTCGCTTTTAATAAGCGCCGTGCTTGTGTGCATTCTGGCGGTAGTGGTGTACTTTTCAAACATCTCGGACAGAACAGTTTCTGCCGTTATATTTGCAATTTCGGCGGTGTCGGTCTTTTTAGGAGCGCTTGTTCTGGCAAAAAATATAACAAGCAGGGGGCTTTTGAACGGTCTGGCTCTTGCTGGGGTATATTTTGCCATACTTTTTATAGTATCGCTATTGGCAAACGGCATAGTAACGCCGTCTTTTAGCAATATTTTAAGACTGTTGTCAATCCTTGCATCAGGCGGGCTTGGCGGAATTTTGGGCATTAACACAAACAAAGAAAGGGCTATGGTATAAACCATGCCCTCTTTTTTATATATTGTTATTTGAACCTCGAAGAAGAGATGCCGCATAATCCGAATCCACAATCTCCCAGTCAAAGCTGCGGTCCTTAACGCCGCTTTCCTTAAGGCTTTTTGAAACTGTGTTGTAGGTTTCCATTGGTACTCTTGAGGTATAAATCTGCCCCTCTTTCTTGTCCTGTACCATAAACTCTATCTGTTCGCCGTCTTTTTTGCCGAACATACAAACACGGTTTTCCATTTTTTCGCTGTCCTGCATAAGAACTAAAAGCTTTAAAACCTCTATAGTCTTGTCAGAAAGACTGTTGTCGAAAATAAGAATTTTCTCTAAAAACTCGTTATAAGAACAAACAAAACGCAGGTTGTAGTCTGAAAGCTCGGAAAGCTCCCCTGACTGGCGAGAGGTTTCCTTAACCTGATTAAAAAGGCGTATCTTGTCATCTTCCTCGCAAGGCGAGAAAGAAATCATAAGATGTTTTTCTTCATCGTGGTAAAGAAGAGGAACAGGCACTAAAGCTGTCGCTCCGCAAGAGGCACAGCGGAAGATATTAACCTGACCCTTTAACAAATCGTCCTTTAAATCCTGACTGTCCGATACAGTTATGGACTGCCATAGCGTCATTTCGCTTAAGCTTGCACAGGACGGACATTTAATCTGTTTTTTGAAGTTTATACTCATTTTAGAAAAAACCCTCCTAAAAGGCTATTGTGATTGAAATTCATCGGTACGGCATCAGGGAAAAGTAAGACCATTCTGACAATATAAACCAGAATAAAGATGCCTAATACCGAAAAAAGCACCCATTTGTTCCGGGCTTTTTTAACAAACACCAAAATCGGCATAAAAAACAGCGGGTGCATAGAAAAAGCGGTGGCGAAGTCTAAAGAAAGAAGACTCCGCCACGCACGGGTCATTCCGCAAGTGGGGCAGGGCAGTCCGAAAATTTCGTACAAAGGACATTTAAAAACCCCTGCTATGAGCAATACAAAGATTACCCAAACTAAACCGGTTTGCTTTTTCATAGATTAGAAGAACATTGTAATATAGCTCTGTGCCCAAACAATAAGGATAATGACAGGCAAGATATACTTAACATACACACGAACCCAGTTCGGGAATGCGATACCCTTACCGGCGTTTGCCTCGTTCATAAAGTTACTCCAGCCCCAGCCGTGCTTGTTGTAGGTACAGAAAAGAACGTATACCAAAGCACCTAAAGGCAGAATGTTGTTACTTATAATAAAGTCTTCAAGGTCCATAATGCCTTTTCCACCGATGGAGAAACCTGACCAGATGTTGAAGCCGAAGATACAAGGAAGTGTCAATACCATCATAAGAATGATGTTGATGATTGCCGCTTTCTTGCGGTTAACCTTTGTTAAGTCAAGCCAGAAAGACATAATGTTTTCAAATACTGCAATAACAGTTGAGAATGCTGCAAAAATCATGAACAGGAAGAACAGTGTTCCCACAATTCTGCCGCCAGGCATTGCGTTAAAGATACCTGTCAGGGTTGTGAACAAGAAGCCTGCGCCAACTGAACCTGCATCTGCTGTAACACCGCCGTTATAAGTGAATGCTGCAGGGAAAATGATAAGGCCGGACATCAAAGCAATTGATGTATCAAGACCGATAATTGTCATAGCTTCGCCTGTTAAACGTCTTTCTTTGCTGATATAGCTACCAAAGATAGCAATAGAGCCGATACCGATACTAAGTGTAAAGAATGCCTGACCCATAGCCGCTGAAACAGCTGTCCAGCCCGCTGATTTTAAGTTTTCAAGTGATGGGACAAGGTAGAACTTAAGACCCTCTGCTGCCTTATCTAAAGTACAGGAATAAACTGCAAGAACTATCATAAGTGCAAAAAGAATAAGCATCATAACCTTTGTAATTCTTTCAACGCCCTTCTGAAGACCCATAGAGCAGATGCCAAAGCACAAAATAATTGTCGCAAAGGTGGCAGGGATTGTAATCTTCATATTGCTTACCATTGAGCCAAAATACTCACCTGCGCCTGCTGCGTCAAGCGGCATAATAGAGCCGTTTAAGTACTTAAAGAAATAAACAATCATCCAGCCCGAAATAACGGTATAGAACATCATTAAAAGATAGTTGCCGGCAATTCCAACGTATTTCATCAGGTGCCATTTCTGACCCGGTTTCTCCAATACGCCAAAGGAAGACGCGATGCTCTTCTGGCTGGCACGTCCTACTGCAAGCTCTGCAACCATCGCAGGAAGCCCCAAAAGAATCAAAAATGCGATATACATAAGTACAAATGCCGCACCACCGTAGCCACCTGTAATAATCGGGAAACGGTAAACGTTACCAAGACCGATAGCACAACCGGCTGAAATAAGGATAAACCCTAATCTTGAACCAAATTTTTCTCTTTCCATAATAAACCCTCCATTAGATTTATGATACTCTTATAATAGCACAAAAACGGCAATTTTACAAGCATAATTTAAAAAGAGAGGCTTTTGCCTCTTTTTTCATTACTTGTCCGTGAGTGTGATAATTCCAACCTCGGGGGCGTTGCCAAGCCTTGGAACAGGCAGGGTATTGCTTGCGCCCCGGTTTATAACCATAGTGGTTTTATCGCTTGTCACAACACCGCCAGTATATTTTGGAAACAGCATCCGTGATTTTGAAAGAATGGCGGAAGATGGAGCTAAAACCCCGCCAATTCCGGGAATTCTGACCTGACCGCCGTGCATATGACCTGATAGAATGAGGTCAAATCCTGCATCTTTTATCATATCAAAAAGGTTGGCACGGTGGAAAAGAAGTATGTTGAAGCCGTCAATCTTATTTAGAAAATCAAGGTTTTTCTGCACATTTTCCGATATGGAGCCCGGCAGTCTGGAGAACGGATCAGGGCAACCCGAAATACCGATTTTTTCGCCGTTTTTCTCGATAACCACGGTCTTTTTGTCCATAAAAACCGCACCAAGTTCTTCGTATTTACCAAAAACGCCTCGGTATCCCGCTTTCCATAGGTCGTGGTTTCCGCTTGTAAAATAAACGGGCGCAATATCCAGAAGCTCGCAAATGAGAGCATCAACCTTGAGGGTTGGCGTATTGTCATCATTTAAAAGGTCGCCGGTTACAACAATAATGTCAACAGATGCATTCCTTATTATCTCGGGAATGCCCTTTGCGGGCATTGAATGAGTGTCGGAAATGTGCGCAATTTTAAATCCCGAAAAGCCTTCCGGAAGATTTTTACAAACTATATTATAGTTATATCTAACCGCTTTTCCCGGCGGAAGATGTGGTCTTGTCATAATGCTCACCTCTTTTTTTATTCTATCATTTTTCCTTAATAAAAGCAAATAAAATATTGTATTTTCAGCCGAAATATGATAAAATATACTATATTATATTCTATGGAGGGACTATGGCAGAATATATAGAAAAAGCGGAGATAGAAAGGCAAAAAGCCTATCTTTTGAAGCTAAAGGAACAAAGCAATAATTTTGCTATTAAAAACGGCAGAAAGCCTCGTGCCAATACAGAAACCTACGGCTGTCAGCAGAATGAGAATGACACCGAGCGTATTCGTGGAATTTTAGATACTGCGGGCTATGAATTTGTGGACAGAGCAGAGGATGCTGACCTTGTTATATATAACACCTGTGCCGTTCGTGAAAATGCGGAAGACAGAGTTTACGGAAGGCTTGGAATTTTAAAGCATATAAAGGAATCAAAGCCGGAGCTTACTATCGCACTTTGCGGTTGTATGGTACAGCAGGAGCATATCGTGGAGCGGATTAAGAAGGTGCATCGCCATGTGGACCTTATTTTCGGAACACACGCTCTTTATAAGCTTCCTGAGCTTTTGTATAATACACTTTGCGACAAGAAAATGGTTATTGATACCGAAAATTCTGACGGCAAAATCTTTGAGGATATGCCGATTTTAAGGCAAGACAGCGTAAAGGCGTGGGTAAGCATAATGTATGGCTGCAATAACTTCTGTTCGTACTGCATTGTGCCTTATGTGCGAGGCAGAGAACGCAGCCGAAAGCCTGAAATGATACTTGATGAAATAAAAAGCCTTGTTAAAAATGGAGTTAGCGAAATCTGTCTTCTGGGGCAGAACGTAAACTCCTACGGCAAGGACCTTGCGGAAAATATTGACTTTTCCGACCTTTTGAAAATGGTTAACGATATCGAGGGTGTCAGAAGAATAAGATTTATGACATCGCACCCAAAGGATTTCGGGGACAAGCTTATTGACGCAATGGCAACCTGTGAAAAGGTATGTCATCAGCTTCATCTTCCGTTTCAGGCAGGTAACGACAGAGTTCTTGCCGAAATGAACAGAAAGTATACCAAGGAAGAATATCTTGAGAAAATCCGCAAGGTAAAGGAGAGAATCCCTGATATTTCTTTGTCAACAGACATAATCGTGGGATTTCCTACCGAAACCAATGAGGAATTTTTGGATACCCTTGATGTTTTAAGAAAAGCAGAGTTTGACAGTGTATTCTCATTTATCTACTCAAAACGAGAAGGAACACCGGCAGCAAAGCTTGATTTTGTGCTTACTGAAGAAGAAATCAAAAAGAATTTCGACAAGCTTTTGGAAGTGCAGAACGAGATTTCCAAACGGAAGAACGATGCTTATTTAGGGAAGGTGTTTGAGGTTTTGGTGGACGGCGTCAGCAAAAATAATGACGAGATGCTGTCGGGCAGAACAGACACAGCAAAAATTGTCAATTTCAAAGGCGATAAGAGCCTTTGCGGTAAATATGTAAAAGTAAAAATTACCGAGGCACATACATGGAGTTTAAATGGTGAGATAGTATAGAAAGGAAAGAACTAAAATGACAGTTATTGAAAAAGCAAATGAATTAGGACAGTTAATCCGTGAATGCCCTGAAATGAAGGCATTAACAGAAGCGGAAGAAAAACAGGCAAAGGACGAGAGCGCACAGGAGCTTATAAAGGAATTTAACCTGAAAAGAATGAATCTTGCACGTGATATGCAGGAGGGCAAGCTTACGCAGGAAGAAGCAATTAAAAAGAACAACGATGCTTTTTCTGAAATGGTTGAAAAGTCAGAGTCTATTAAGGCTTATGTTGAAGCGAAGAAGAAGTTTGACAATCTCTTAAACGGAGTAAACAATATTATCAACCTATATATTACAGGCGAGCAGGCAGGCGGATGCACACACGACTGTCATTCTTGCAGCGGTTGTCACTAATAAATGCGGTATGTTGATTTAAAATTAACATACCGTTTTCCAAAAACGAAAGAACAGGAGAAAATTTTATGCAGGACAAGAAAATGTCGCCGATGATGCTTCGGTATTTACAGACAAAGGAAGAATACCCTGATTGCATCTTGTTTTACAGGCTTGGTGACTTTTACGAAATGTTTTTCGATGACGCTATAACCGCATCCCGTGAACTTGAGCTTACGCTGACAGGAAAAAGCTGCGGACTTGAAGAACGTGCGCCAATGTGCGGCGTTCCGTTCCATTCAGCAAGTGTATATGTTCAAAGGCTGGTTTCAAAGGGATATAAGGTGGCGATTTGTGAACAGCTGAGCGACCCGAATGAAAGTAAGGGTCTTGTTGAGCGTGGAGTTGTGCGTGTTGTTACCGCAGGAACTTTAACTGACGAAAATATGCTGGACGAGAAGAAGAACAACTACCTTTGCATAATTTATAAGAATGACGGATTCGGCATTTCTTTTTGCGACATTTCAACAGGCGAAGTTTTTGTAACCGAAACGGCTTTAAAGCAAGAGGCAATAAATGAAATCGTGCGCTATCTTCCGAGCGAAATCGTGCTTAACAAAAGCGCAAAGGATAGCGGAGTTACAGAAGGCTTTGACGTCAGCATAAGCGAATATGACGAAAATTATTTTATGGCGGATAATGCTAAAATTTCTGCACAGTTCAAGGCGGTGCCTGAACTTTCAAAAGAGCAGAAGTGTGCGGTCTTCGGGATGATTAAGTATCTTGAGCATACACAAAAAGGCCGTGTTTCTTATGTTGACACCCTTACGGTTTACGGCGCAAAAGAGTATATGGATATTGACTCTGCAACAAGACGAAACCTTGAAATTACCGAAACAATGCGAGATAAAGCAAGACGCGGCTCGCTTCTGGGCATTTTAGACAGAACAAAGACCTCTATGGGTGCGAGAAAGTTAAAGCAATGGCTTGAAAAACCGCTGATTAATCCAATCGAAATCAATAAACGTCTTTATTCGGTGGAGGAGCTTACAAAAAATATAATGGCTTGTGACGAGCTTCGTGAGATTTTGTCAGGCATTTATGATATGTCCCGAATTATGAGCCGTATTTCTTTGAATTCGGCATCTCCAAGGGATATGGTGGCACTAAAGGCATCACTTTTAAAACTGCCCGAACTGAACTGTACCTTATCGAAGTTATCATCACCGCTACTTTCAGAGCTTAATAAAAACTTTGATATTATGAGCGATATTGCCGAGCTTTTGGATAGTGCCATTTCAGATGATGCACCGATTTCTTTAAAGGACGGATACGTTATTAAGGGCGGATACTCGGGCGAGCTTGACGAATTAAGGCTTTTAACCAAAAACGGCAAGGAATGGATATTGTCTGCAGAGGCAGACGAGCGAGAGCGTACCGGTATCAAGACCTTAAAAATAGGCTACAACAAAATTTTCGGCTACTATATTGAAGTTACAAAGTTGAACTCCGATATGGTGCCGGACTACTATATAAGAAAGCAGACCCTTGTAAATGCAGAGCGATACATAACGCCGCAGCTTAAAGAAATGGAAAACAAGGTGCTTTCAGCATCAGAACAGTTTATAGCGTTGGAAAGCCGGCTGTTTGAGGAGATAAGAGGCAAGGTGGTAGACCAGATGGACAGACTAAAATCGGTCTGCGAGGTTATTTCCACCGTTGACTGTATCTGTTCGCTTTCACAGGTTGCCTTTAAAAACGGCTATGTTATGCCGGAAATTACAGGCGGAGGAGAGCTTATCATAAAGGACGGCAGACACCCTGTTGTTGAGAAGATGCTGAAGAACAGTATTTTTGTGCCGAACGATACCGAGCTTGATAAAAAGGAAAACCGTGAACTTATCATAACAGGTCCGAATATGGCAGGTAAGTCCACATATATGCGACAGGTGGCGCTGATTACACTTATGGCACAGGTGGGAAGTTTCGTTCCTGCAAGATATGCCAAAATCGGCGTGGTTGACAAGATATTTACACGAGTTGGAGCATCTGACGATATAGCACAAGGGCAGAGTACATTTATGCTTGAAATGGTGGAGGTAGCAAATATTTTGAAGAATGCCACCGCCGATTCCCTTGTTATTTTAGACGAAATCGGCAGAGGAACATCCACCTTTGACGGACTTTCAATCGCCTGGGCGGTAAGCGAGTATATGGCAAACAAAATAGGCGCAAAAACTCTGTTTGCAACACACTATCACGAGCTTACACAGCTTGAGGACACAATTTTCGGCGTCAAAAACTATTCCGTAGCAGTTAAAAAACACGGAGATGACATAACATTTTTGAGAAAAATCGTACGTGGCGGAACGGATGACAGCTTTGGTATAGAGGTTTCCGCATTGGCAGGCGTTCCGAAGCCTGTTGTGAACCGTGCAAAAGAAATCCTGAAGCAAATTGAATCAGGCGGAGTTGAAATGCCTGAAAAAGTGCAGAAAACTGATACACAAATAGACATTTTTGACGGCGTTGCAAACGAAATTTTTGAAGAACTCAAACGAATGGACGTAACAACATATACGCCGATTGAGGCGCTTAACAAACTTTACGAGCTTGCAAATCGTGCAAAGGAGTAAAATAGAAAGGAAGCCTGTAATATGGGAAAAATCAACGTACTTCCTACCCACATTTCAGATAAAATTGCCGCGGGTGAAGTGGTGGAACGCCCTGCATCTGTGGTTAAGGAGCTTGTGGAAAACGCAATAGACGCAGGTTCAACCATTATTGACATCGAAATCAAAAAGGGCGGTATTACATATATCCGTGTGACTGATAATGGGTCAGGTATGTCAAGAGAGGATGCAAAGGTTGCGTTTTTTCGCCATGCAACAAGTAAAATAAAGACAGAGGCTGACCTTGATGCCATATACACTCTTGGTTTTCGTGGCGAGGCACTTTCAAGTATAGGCGCTGTTTCAAGAACGGAGCTTATAACCAAGCGGGAAGAGGACGAGGTCGGAACTTTAGTAAGAATTTCCGGCGGTGTTATTGAGGAATGCAGTGATGTTGGCGTCCCGAACGGGACAACAATGGCAGTTAACAACCTTTTTTATAACACGCCCGCAAGAATGAATTTCCTGAAAAAAGACGCAACAGAAGCGGCGGCTGTTACCGATATGGTGGAGCGGTTTATTTTGTCGCACCCTGAAATTTCGTTCAGGTACACAGTTGATGGTAAGGAAAAGTATTTCACTGCAGGCGATAACAACCTGATAAGCAGTATCTATGCGGTTTACGGCAAAAACTATGCCAATTCCGTGATTTTGGTAGACGAAGAGACGAGTTTTGGCAGAATTTTTGGTGCAATCGGCAAGGGCGATGCTGCAAGGCCTAATAAAAATTACCAGAGCTTCTTTGTCAACAAAAGATATATCAAGAGTTTAAGAATGAGCGCAACCTTGGGTAATGCCTATAAAAACCAGATTATGATAGGCAAGTATCCGATGGCGATTTTAAATATTGAAATTGACCCCAAATTCACCGATATAAATGTGCATCCAACAAAGCTTGAGGTAAAATTCTCAAAGGAAGACGAGGTTATGGGGGCCATTTATCACGCTGTCCAGAATGCACTTTATGCAATTCCAAACGTGCCCAAAATTGAGCATAAGCAAGCTGTAAAAACCGAGTTTTTGCGTGATATAATAACTACAAAGAGTCAAATTGAAATAACCGCCGAGCCTGAAAAGAAGCCGGCTTTTGAAGAAAACAAAATTGCACAAGAAAAGCCAAAGCAACAGGCGAAGCCGCAATGGGAGACAAAAAGTGTTCCTTATGAAGATGCGAAGGAAGAGAAAAAAGAGGATAGCTATGCTCTTTTGAACAGTAAGGAATATTTTGTAAAAAAGCAAAGCGAAACGGCAGACGTGGACACAAAAGTCACAACCAAGCTGCAGATGGTTGCGGAAGATTTGTCGGATAATAAAAAAGTTGAAAATATAGCAGAACCGGTGAAACTTTATAAAACTGAAGAGCCGGAGGTCATAAGAATAGAAGAGCTTGCTCAAAACGTAACAAATAAGTGGGGATTTTCGCAGGATAACGTGCGTGTTATCGGTCAGATTTTCGGCACATATATCCTTGCGCAGTCGGGTGATACTATGATAATAGCCGACCAGCACGCAGCACATGAGCGATTGAAGTATGAAGAGCTGAAAAAGGAGCTTTTGAAAAAGGAAGTAACATCACAGATGCTTTTGCTGCCTGTTGCGGTTGAACTTTCTTCTATGGAATATGTGACGTTTGCGGAAAATCAGGAAAATTTTGCGCAAATGGGCTTTGAAATAGATGATTTTGGCGGAAACACAATCCTGATTCGTGCTACACCAGAGCCGTTGCCGGAAGACGAATTGAAAAATCTTGTGATAGAGCTTATTGACAGATTTTCAAATAAGCATCAGGGACTGCTGACCGAAAAAATGGAGCGTGCGCTATACACCATCGCTTGTAAGGCGGCGGTGAAGGCCAACCACTCGTATAGCATAAAAGAGCTTGAAACCCTGCTTTTTGCGGTTCTGGACCTTGAAAACATAAATACCTGCCCTCACGGACGCCCGATAATAATAACTATGACCAAGAAAGAACTTGAAAAGGAATTTAAGAGGATAGTATGAGAAAGATACCGTTAATTGTTATTGCAGGTCCTACTGCCTCGGGGAAAACGGCGCTTTCGGTTGATGTGGCAAAGGCTGTGGGCGGCGAAATTGTTTCGGCGGACAGTATGCAGATTTACAAGTATATGAATATAGGAACAGCAAAGCCGACAGATGCGGAAAAAAAGGGAATACCGCATCATATGATGGATTTTTTAGAGCCTACCGTAAACTTCTCTGTTGCGGACTACTGCCAGATGGCAGGTGAAATTATCCGCGATATTTATGAGCGTGGTAAGATGCCTGTAATGGTAGGCGGAACGGGGCTTTATATTGATTCTTTAGTCAACGGAGTGGACTTTGGAGAAGAGCAGGGCGATGAAAAAATCCGTGAAGAACTGGCGGAGCTTGCGGAAAAAGAGGGGAATGAGGCTGTTCATAAAATTCTGGAGGAAATCGACCCGGAAACTGCGGGGAAGTACCACCCGAATAACTTAAGGCGGATTATCCGTGCCATTGAGGTTTATAAAACACAAGGCAAGACGGTTTCTGAAAAGGAAAAGGAAGAAAAGAACTCGCCATATGACACTTTATATTTCTGCATTGACTGGGACAGAAGTGTGCTTTATGACAGAATAAACAGACGTGTTGATATTATGGTGGAAGATGGCTTGATAGAAGAGGTCAAGGACCTTTTAAATCGTGATATTGACCCGAAGAGTACTGCAATGCAAAGCATTGGCTACAAGGAGTTTTATGGGTATCTGAAGGGCGAAATCACTTTGGAGGAAGCGCTTGATACTGTAAAGCAAAGCTCACGCCGCTATGCAAAGCGTCAGCTTACCTGGTTTAAAAGAAATAAGGACATACATTGGCTGAATCCGGAGAATGCCTTTGATGAGGCGATGGGTGTTATAAGGGAAAAATTTAGCATATAAAAAGATACGCACAATCTGCGTATCTTTTTTGGTAAAGAAATTGTATTAAGCGAAATATCAACTCTGTTAATGTGAAACAATCTACTTCGTAAATTGTGAAATAGAAAGCAGTCGCTTTCTGGTGGGAGAGGATGGATTCGCTTTTCTGCGGAAAAGCCGGTTCGCAGCTCTTTCGTGCCACCGGCACGAAATTCACTACTGCTCACTTCGAATCCGCTCTGATTCTGACATAAAAATAATAGATACAACATAAATGTCGTATCTATTATTTTGGTGGGAGAGGATGGATTCGAACCATCGAAGTCGTAGACAACAGATTTACAGTCTGCCCCCTTTGGCCACTCGGGAACTCTCCCATATATAAGGGCAAGCAATGTGCTTGCCCTGTTTGGAGCTGGTGATGGGACTCGAACCCGCGACCTGCTGATTACAAATCAGCTGCTCTACCAATTGAGCTACACCAGCGTGTTTGGTGGGAGTAACAGGGCTCGAACCTGTGACATCCTGCTTGTAAGGCAGACGCTCTCCCAGCTGAGCTATACTCCCATTTCTTAAAAAAGTCTGGTCGGGATGACAGGATTCGAACCTGCGGCCCTCTGGTCCCAAACCAGATGCGCTACCAAACTGCGCTACATCCCGATTCCTCGGTATCACCGACATACTGTCAGCGACCCATATATAATAACACATCATAATACATAAGTCAATAGCGGAAAAACGACATTTAATTTAATTTACATTGAAAATACTTTATTTTACTTTAAAATACTTCAAATTCCTATATTTTTTATTTTTTTTACGAAGTTTTTTTGTTGACGAAACACCGCAAATATTATATAATATTTATAAGTGAGGTAGCTATAAAATATGAAAAATAGGAATTTAATTTTAAAGTTAGATAAAGAAAAGCATCTTAATAAAAATGAGTGGGTAAGCCTTTTTGAAACTGCGGATGGAGAGGATAGGGAGTTGGCTCGAAGGCTTGCACAAAAAACAGCAAAAGCGCAGTTTGGAAACAAGATTTATATGCGAGGTCTTATTGAGATTTCAAATATCTGCAAAAACGATTGTCTGTACTGCGGAATACGAAAGTCGAATTGCAAAGTGTCACGTTATCGTATGAATAAAGAGGATATTTTTGAGTGTTGCGCTGTCGGGTATGAGCGTGGATTTCGCACCTTTGTTCTGCAGGGCGGTGAAGACGGGTATTTCACTGATGACGTTTTAGCGGAAATTGTGTCGGGAATAAAGGCAAAGTATCCTGATTGTGCCATAACCTTATCTTTGGGAGAACGAACCAGGGAAAGCTATGAAAAACTGTATAAGGCAGGCGCCGACAGGTACCTGCTTCGCCACGAAACAGCAACAAAGGAGCATTATGAGAAGCTGCACCCTGAAAATCTATCTTTCAAAAACAGAATGGAATGCCTTTTAAATCTTAAAGAAATTGGGTTTCAGACGGGTTGCGGTATGATGATAGGCTCGCCGTATCAGACGGCAGAAAATCTGGCGGAGGATATGTTGTTTTTGGAAGAGTTCAAACCGCATATGATAGGAATCGGCCCATTTTTGCCGGCGGAAAATACGCCGTTCGAAAAGGAAAATGCAGGGACATTGGAGGAAACACTTTTCGTGTTAAGCCTGGTAAGAATAATGCTTCCGCCGGTTTTGTTGCCCGCAACAACGGCACTTGGAACTCTGGCAAAAAGCGGACGCCAGCAGGCGATTTTGTCCGGCGCAAATGTTATGATGCCAAACATTTCTCCAACCAAGAACAGAAAAAATTATGCGCTGTATAACGACAAAATCGGAACAGGCGAGGATGCGGAAAAAAGTGTGGAAAACGTGGTTAATTCATTAAAAGAGATAGGATACGAGCCAACGGTTGCGCGTGGCGACTATAAGGAAATTTAAAAAGAGGGCAAAGCCCTCTTTTTTTATTGGTTATTCATACATTCGAAAATATATTGCAAAAGTGCGGTCCATTCATCAATTTTACCCTGCTTTATTTTAAAGTCGCACTCACCTGCGGCACAAATCCTGTCCTCCAAAAACGAGGCGGAAAAATTCTTTGCGCCTTCAATATATTTTTTCGCAATAAACGGCGCAAGTTTAAGCCTGCTTGCCACCACATCATATGACAGACCTTCGTCTAAAAGAAGCTTGCAATAAAGCATCTTATCAAATGCGGAAAATAGCAGATAAAGCACGTTAAACGCCGATTCCTTGTTTTCTTTCATCTGCATAATAATAGACAAAACCTTGTCGCCATTTCCTTGCATAAGCCCGTCTGTGATGTCAAAAACAACGATGGAAAGCGGTTTTGAAACCACTTTATCGATGTCACTTTTATAGATTTCGTCACCGCAATAGTCTAAAAGCTTTGAAAGTTCGTTTTTTACGTTTGCGATACCGGGGTCACACATAGCAACAAGATAATCGGCGGCGTCCTTTGAAATCTTCTTGCCTGCCTTTTGCGCTTCACGTGCCACCCATGCGGAAACCTCGTAGTCCTTCATATACGAAAACTCAACCGCAAGCCCGTTCTTAGCCAAAGCCTTATATAAAGCGCCACGCTTGTCCGCCTCCTGCTCGTCAAAAATCAGCAGGACATAATCAGGAATGTCAGGCAGGCGCTCAAGCCAGAACTCCTTGACTTCCTCGGTGGCCTTTTTGAAAATGCCGCTGTTTTTTATGACCACCAGCTTTTTTTCGGACATCATAGGGAATGAGTTCAGGGCATCGTCAACCTTTTCGGAAACGGCATCTTTTGCATCTAAAAAGATATAGTTAAAATCGGCAAAACCGCCGTCCGGTACAAAGGACATCATCTTTTCAAGATACATATCCTTGACAAAAACTTCCTCGCCAAAAAACAGGTACAGGTTACCTGTTTCTCCTGTTTTAATCTGTTGTTTTAGGGTAAGGAAGCTGTCCTCTTTTGCCATTTTCATTCTCCTTTCAGGGTTTTATAAGTAAAAGTCCCGTCTTTTTTTATTTTAAATCGTATATCGCCCGACTTATCGGTGCGAAGAACCTCAGCATCGCACATCTTCAGTCGGTACATCACCTCATTTGACGGATGGTTATAAGAATTATTCTCGCCAACGCTGATTACGGCGTATGCGGGGCTTGTATGCTCAAGGAATTCTTTTGAAGTTGACGTATTTGAACCGTGGTGAGCCACTTTCAGAATGTCCACATCCTGAGGATAGTCAGCATTCATATCATTGTTTGAATCGCCTGTAAAAAGTGCGGAAAAGTTGCCATATGTCACGTGTGCAACCAAAGATGTATCGTTTAAATCATCGCTTAAAAGCTGAGTGCTGTCAGGCGCAATAAAGGTGAGTTTCAAGCCTGATTTAAAAACTATCTCATCTGTTGCCGATAAATATTCAACAGCTATGTCCTTTTCTTCTGCTATTTTAAGAAGCTCTTTGTGATACTGGTTGGCCTTTAAAGCGTAAGGCATAACTATGGTTTTTATATTAAGATTTTCTGCTGCAGCAATAATTCCTTCAATGTGGTCCTTGTGAGCGTGGGAAACTATTGCCACATCTATATTGCAAAAACCGTGTGAAGTTAAATAGGGAAGATATACACGTTCACCGATGTTATATCCCGATGTATAATCAGCAGAACCTCCTCCGTCTATCAGCACAGTTTCGCCACCGGAAGTGTGAAGCACAGCTCCATCGCCCTGACCAACGTTCACAAAATATATAAAAAGTGTATTGTAGTCATAAGTAAGGACAGAGGAAAAGATAATTCCCAGTGCCAGAGTAAGAATGACGGCGGTTTTTTGTGTCTTGAATTCACGCTTTAAAAACTTCAGGAACACCCACCATAAAATGTAAAATGCAATTATTTCCCAAAGCATTGGCGTTCTTGCGGATATATAGTAGGCGGGCAATTTCTCTGCAAGATAAACAAGACGTGCCATTAAGGTCATAATTTTGTCTGTGACAGGGAACAGTATCGGTGATGTGCCAAAAAGTCCAAGATTTAAAAGCATAAAGGGTGACGTTATAATTACAAACATTATTATCGGCATTAAAAACGTCATAAACAAGGTGGCATATACCGAAACTCCGCCAAAAAGGTATGCCGAAAGGGGCAGAGTGCCTAAAACAAATATTACCCATAAGGTTAAAAGATTTGCAAGAAAGTACTTATACGGGAAGTTGTGCTTGTTTAAGGTGTGGTAAAACCTGTCATATATAGGCGCATAGGAAAGATAAACAATCACAGTTGATGCGCAGGACATCACAAAACCCGAGTTAAAACACAACAACGGGTCGAGAATTGTGACAGCAAGTACAATTTTGGATAGTATATCAATCTTGTTGGAAAACCCGAAAAGTTGTTTTCTTATTATCACAAAAGCGCACAGCATTGCGGCTTTAAGAATTGTTGCCGATGAGCTGTTAAAAAGCGCATACAAAAACACGAGCAGAACAATAACGAAATCCCGATTCTTCCTGCAAAATGGCAGCAAACCTGCTAATAAGAATATCAGGGAAATATGTATGAACGGTGTGTAGAGTGAGCGGTAAATCCCTGTTTTCATCAATAAATCAAGGTAATCCCCTGGAAATCCGCTCTTGTTCCCTGTAACGATTGATTTTAAGAATGCAGAGTTGATGCCGCAAAAGTAAGTATCTATGGTTGTATTGGCAAGATGGCGTGCTTTTCCTGCCAAAAATTCGGGCAAAACTGAAAATGCAACACCTGTCTTTCGGATTTCGTCTGCCCGAAGCCGTGCCAGAATGCCTTTCCCTTTGTAATACAGCGAAAAGTCAAACTCATTCTCGTTGTTTATTCCGTCTATTTCACGAAGAAATCCGGACGCAATAACCTTTGCGCC
Source organism: Clostridia bacterium (assembly GCA_045658645.1). Lineage (GTDB taxonomy): Bacteria > Bacillota > Clostridia > UBA1381 > UBA1381 > UBA1738. The sequence continues at coordinate 26,856 of JAZOVJ010000001.1, forward strand.
GAAATGAAAGTCTTCATTGGTATTTAAAAGTATCTTTTGGTGTGTTTTAAAAAATTTGTCCTGATAAGTAACCGAGCTTAATTTCAGAACATATCGTTTAGAATCGCTTTCGGTTGCTTCTGCCGATGAATATATAACGCCTTCTACTGTGACGTATTTTTCGGGAAATTCGTATAAAAGTTTGTTTTGGGTTTCGCCGAAGTACCGAAAAGAGCCGAACAAAAGCACAAATGAAAGGAGAAATATGTTCCATTTTGGCGTGCGTTTTATGACCGACAAAAGTAACGCCGTAATAAACACAAAAAGTGAAATGAATAAGACGGCGGACATGTCCAGTGTTTTTGAGAGAACTATGCCAAGAATATAGAAAATACAAACAATCATATATTCAGAAAACATGGTATCCCTCCAGTATAGGCTATGAGTTTATTGTAACATAAAATCTCAAAAAGTGCAAACAAAAAAACCGTCTCTTTTGAAAGAGACGGTTAAGTTTTGTCTAATCAGAGAACTCGCTTTGCGCCAACGTACTTAAGTGAGCCTGAAAGTGATGCGAGTGACTGATAGCATACTCTCTTGCCGGCGCGCGGTGCGTGGATAACCTGACCGTTTCCGGCGTAAATCGCAACGTGAGAGATACCGCTTCCTCTTGAGAAGAATACAAGGTCTCCCGGCTGAAGATTTGCCTTGGAAACAGATGTACCATATCCGTACTGTGAGCTTGATGAACGTGAAATAGACACGCCAAGCTTTCTTAATGAATACTGAACAAGACCTGAACAGTCAAAGCCTGATGGCGATGTTCCGCCGTAAACATATTTTGTGCCGATGTACTTTGATGCTTGCGCAACAAGTGCAGAACCGCTTGCAGAACCGCCGGCAGAAACAGAAACGCTCTTGGCTTTGCCTGATTTTGATGAAGAATTGTTCACCTTTGCCTCTGTAATCTGCTTCACATTAGCAGTTTTAACATATCCGATTTCGTTTGTGGCAGAAACTATGATTTTTGTCCAGTTAGAACCGCCGCTTATTATCTTACAGTTTGCACCGTTTGCAAGTGATGTAAGTGTTTCGCTTTCGGTGCTTGGCAAAAGCTTAACCAAAACAACTGATTCTTTAGTTGTAATCTTTGCATTCTTAGCGATCGAGAAAATGCGAACACTTCTTTTTGCATTAACTTCTGCACGGTTAACCATATCGCCGATTGTAATGTTATCAGCTAAGACGTAACCAATGTCATAATTGTCGCCAAAGTAAACCTTGTGCCAGCCGTTATCTGTAGTTTCAAGAACAGTAACCTTTGAGCCTGCGCCTACAAGGTCTAAAATCAAAGAATTTGAATCTGCAAGACCATGCACGTTTGAGCTTACGTTAACTGTACCGTTTTGATACATAACAGATGCAAGAAGAACTTCCTTTACCTCTGAGTAGTCAAGGGTAACAAATTCCGCCTTAACATAGCCTTTGTATCCGTCTGTTTCAACCTGGAACCAGTCGCGGTCACAACTTAAAATTTTAATTGGTGTTCCAACGTCCAGAACGTCAAGAATTGTGCTTTCTGTGTCAGCTGCGGCACGAAGATTAATGTTGCCGCCGTCTTTAGTCAAAATAAAAGCATCTTTTCCGGCAAACATTAAAAAGTCATTGGAAAAGAGTGCAAAGTTTTCTGTTTCGCCCTCTCCGTCACCCGGCAAAACTGCAGGAGCGGAAGAGATTACTCTGGTTTCCTGAGTAAGCTTGTTCGCTGCAACCTGTGAAAAGTTTACCGCCTGATGAGCAGCCAGCGAACCCACTAACGATACTGCAAATAATGCAACTATCGTGTGTTTTAAGTTCCTCATTATAAGCCTCCTAAAAATTGTTTCTAAAATGTTACGAAATTATTATAACACAAAGAAACTAATTTGTCAAATTTTTTTAACAATTTTTTAAAATTTAGACAAGGGTAGAACGCATAAATGGCGTGGTTGTGCGGTTGTGCGGTTTAATAAATATTGTAAAAATTAGATTTTTTGTTAAAAACAAGCGGTTTTAACGTGTGAATTTGTTACAAATAGTAATAAATAAATTAAAAAAGTTACGTCACTTTAAAATTTTGATTGACAAACTGTGGAAAGTGTTATATAATAGATAGGCAGTTGAATTTGCCGCTGTGATGGAATTGGCAGACGTGCGAGACTCAAAATCTCGTGGTAGTGATACCGTGTCGGTTCGACCCCGACCAGCGGCACCAGAAAAAAGCACTTCTTCGGAAGTGCTTTTTTTGTTGAAATCAAAGTAAATAATTTTGCATAAACGAAGTTGACATTTCACTAATGATAAAAAAATAAAAACCCGACTCTTTCGAGTCGGGTTTTAAAATGCATTAACTTAGTTAAGTTCTGCGAAGTACTTAATTGTTCTAACCATCTGTGATGTGTATGAGTTTTCGTTGTCATACCAAGAAACAACCTGAACTTCGTAAAGGTCATCAGAAACCTTTGATACCATTGTCTGAGTAGCATCAAATAGTGAACCGTATCTCATACCGATAACGTCTGAAGAAACGATTTCATCTTCGTTGTAGCCGAAGCTTTCTGAAGCTGCTGCCTTCATAGCTGCATTGATGCCTTCCTTAGTAACGTCTGTACCCTTAACAACAGCTGTAAGGATTGTTGTTGAACCTGTTGGAACAGGAACTCTCTGAGCTGAACCGATAAGCTTACCGTTAAGCTCTGGGATAACAAGACCGATAGCCTTTGCAGCACCTGTTGAGTTAGGAACGATGTTTGCAGCACCTGCTCTTGCACGGCGAAGGTCACCCTTTCTGTGTGGACCGTCAAGAATCATCTGGTCGCCAGTATATGCGTGGATTGTTGACATAATACCAGCCTGGATTGGTGCGTAATCGTTAAGAGCCTTAGCCATAGGAGCTAAGCAGTTTGTTGTACATGAAGCAGCAGAAATAATCTTATCGTCTGCTGTTAGAATGTTTTCGTTAACGCTGTAAACAACTGTTGGAAGGTCATTTCCAGCTGGAGCTGAAATAACTACCTTCTTTGCACCTGCGTCAATGTGAGCCTGTGACTTTTCTTTTGAGCAGTAGAAGCCTGTACATTCAAGAACAACGTCTACTCCAATTTCTCCCCAAGGAAGATCCTTAGCGTCTTTTTCAGCATAGATTGTAATCTTCTTGCCGTCAACTGTAATTGAACCTTCGCCGGCTTCAACTGTGTGAAGACCTTCGCCGATTGCGCCACAGTAACCACCCTGAGCTGTGTCATACTTCAAAAGATTAGCAAGCATTTTTGGATCTGTCAAATCGTTGATAGCAACAACTTCGTATCCTTCTGCACCGAACATCTGACGGAATGCCAAACGACCGATACGACCAAAACCGTTAATTGCAACTTTAACTGCCATGTTAAAATTCCTCCAATACATATAATTTAAACAAGAAAAAACCATTCCTTGCTTATTCTACTATATTTTACATCAAAAATGCAAAATATTCAAGTACTATTCCGTTATTTTTTTCACATTTTTAGAAATTTACATAAAATTACCAAAAAAAATGCTGCAAATACCACGATTTACAGCATAAAAATCAATTTAAAAGATTAAGCGTCAAGACCTTTTGTCTTCAGAGCATCGGCGATTTTGGCAAACTCTGAAAGTCCAAGCTTTTCACCCCGAACAGTTGGCTCAATGCCGACGCCAATAAGCAGGTCGGAAAGTGATTCTTTCCCGCAGGAAAATCCTGATGAAAGGCAGTTCAGAAGCGTTTTTCTTCGCTGTGCAAATGCTGCCTTTACAACTTTGAAGAATAGTTTTTCGTCAAGAACATCAACGTTTGGCTTGTCCTGAACTTCCATACAAAGTACGGCAGAATCTACTTTTGGGGCAGGGTAGAAGCTGCCTTTTGGAACGATGGTCACAAGCCTTGGGTTCGTGTAGTACTGGCACAGAACACTGATTGCACCGTAGTCCTTCTTTCCCGGCTTTGACGCAATTCTTTCAGCAACCTCTTTTTGTACCATAACAACAATGTTTTTAATGGGTAACTTTTCCTCTATAAGCTTTGTGATGATTGGGGTTGTGATGTAGTATGGAAGGTTTGCGGCAACACTTATTCGCTTACCGCCGAATTCCTCGTCTATAAGAGCTTTAACATCGGTTTTTAAAATATCTTTTTCAATGATTTTCACATTGTCAAACTCGGCAAGCGTGTAATCAAGGACAGGGATAAGGCGCTTGTCAATCTCAACAGAAACTACCTTTTTTCCTGTTTCGCAAAGACGCTTGGTAAGGACACCAAACCCGGGCCCTACTTCAAGAACGCCATCGTCTATATCAGCGGCATCTGCAATTTTGTCCAAAACCTGCGGGTCTAAAAGAAAGTTTTGCCCAAGTCCCTTTGAAAATCCGAAGTCAAACTGCTCCGCTATCTGCTTTATCACTTTTGGAGATGTTAATTCCATATAAAATCCTCACTTTTATAAAAAATGAGGATGATTAAATCATCCTCATACTAATTCAATACATATACTATAGCACTTCTTCGCCCAAATTGCAAGCATTCGCTTCGGGAATTGAAGAACAAGTCAATTTTATTTCCCTTGATGGCACCGCCGGTATCGCCTGCAACGCAGTATCCGTACTGCCATGACTTTCCGTCATCGGTTGACTCAACATAAAGCTTTGTTCCAAGTGGAATAACCTTCGGGTCAACGGCGATAACACCATACTGTGCAACACGTCCTGATGCAGTTTTCTTTCCTGAAGCTGCTGTATAGGCAGTTGCTGAAACGGTAATTTTCTTGGAGTAGTTAAGGGTCTGACCTGCATTTGTGGTTACGGTTTTTGTTCCGCCAGAACTCTTTGCAGCCGAAACCGCTTTTGTACCTACTGCAATAACACGTGTTGTAGGCTCACGAAGAGTGGTCTGCTCCACAATTTCACGCTTTGTTTCAACCCCGTTTTCAGTGGTGATATTGTAAACAGTACGCTTTAAGCCGTTTACGCCGCGGACTTTAACTTTAGTTTTACCTTTTGCGAGACTTGAGTCAGAAACCTCACGGCTTTTGAACGGAATTTCGGTGTCCACTGTTATAAGCTCGCTTGAAACTCTGAAAACGCTGACGCTCATATCCGGCTCAACAAACGTGTCAAGCCCCGGCTCAACTCTGTCAGAATCGCTGACCAAAACTCCTGCCTCTTCAAAGGCTTCTCTGACTGTCTTTTTGGTTGTTGTAATAATTTCAATGTTTCCGTCAATGTTAAGCGTGAACTTGCGTCCTTTTCTTATAACAAGCCTTGCCTCATCATACAGCTCGTCTTCCATAAGCATACTAACTCTGTCAAATTCGCCAAGCTCTACGTTATTTTCCGCTAAAAATTCGGAAACGGTTGTTTGTCTGGTAGTCAGTTCGGTTGTTTTCTCGCTATCAGCAAATGCATCCACCATAACAAGGCTAACATCCTTGATCTGTCTGTCGGTAACAGCACCGGAAAGCAGGCCGAAGATGGTTGCTGACATAAATACGGCAATAAGCTTTGTCGCCAAATTGGCGGCTTTACTGCCTTTTTTATTAAAAAACATTTTTCTATCCTCCTATACCTTCCCGCCCATTATATAATCATATTATGCCCAAGTCAAGCATTTTATTACAAAATTGTTGCATTTGCCCTAACCAAAGGAAATTTTTTAACAGTAAAAATGCAATTTATTGTGCATAATGCATAAAAAATTTACCAAAAAATAGAAATGAAATAACTTTAAAATTACATAAATTTGTTAAAAGAACCGCTAAAAATAAGGGGGAAGTGGTATAAAACAAGTAATTTTTGGAAAGAATATGGAAAAGAAATATTTAAAAAATGATATTACGAAAATATTAAAGTTTATGGATTTTGAAAGGGGAATTTTGTAATGAAAAATAGTACTCGCAGAGTATTGATACTAAAGAATGTCAATTCGGAAATGATTGAACAGGCGATACTTATTTTAAAGGATTCTGCTCCTGAGGGAGATTCAAAGGTTATTCGTGAAGCAGAAAAAATAGTGGAAAAATATATGGAAACAAAATCAAAAAAAATACTGGAAGAGAAAAAGCCTAAAAAGGCACTGGTGCTGTCCTTAAGTGCGGCTTTTATCGGGTTGGGAGTGCTTATAATTACATTTTTAGTCTGAGTTTCTTCCTATTATAATAGTATATTTTTAAAACAAATAAAACTGCTTTAAAAAAAGCAGTTTTTATATTTATGGATTAAAATTCGTTTCTGTCTTTTTCTTTTTTCTTTTCATAAGCCAGGCTATGAACCTTGGCACTTAAGTCAAATCCCTTATATGCGGCAAAGTAACCGAGCAAAGATGCAATAAATGGTGTGACAAAGATGATAATATAGCCATGCAATTCAATATGCCCGTGTTCCATACCGAGTATAGACTGGTATGGGGAAACCCATAAAAGTGAAATGATGTTTAATATAAGGCTCCAGATTTCAGTCATACTTTTACCATCAGAACCATATGTCCAGGCTAATTTATATAAGAGAATAATAACCACATTTACAATAGTTAAAAATGCAGGAAGCCAAAGTCCTTTCAAAGGATGCGGAGTGAGCGGGCTTACTGACCTTTTATCGTCTCGCAAAGCTGTTCCGCTATGGGAATATATTGAAAGAAAATATCCCAAAAGACCCACAACACCGAATACAGTGCTGACAACCCCGGTTTGCATTGAGGCTGTCATAAGAAAAAGTATCATAAATACAACGGAAACGGTAAAATGACTTTTAACCATAAGAAGCATTTGACCGGGGACAGAATATTTCAG
>JAZOVJ010000002.1:0-13709 GCA_045658645.1 Clostridia bacterium
CCTGAACTCAAAAGACAAGGTTATGGTAAAATTCTGCTTGATTATTCAATTGAGAAAGCAACCGAGCTTGGCTTCGGTGCAGTATGTTTTGAGGGAAATATTAACTTCTATGGAAAGAGTGGATTTACTTTTGCAAGTGAATTTGGACTCCGTTATCACGGACTGCCTGAAGGTGCGGATGCATCATTCTTCCTATGCAAAGAGTTAATTCCCGGATATTTAAGCGGTATAACGGGAGAATACGGACCACCTGAGGTATATCTTTTCCCTGAGGAAGAAGCAGAGGAATTTGACAAAAAATTCCCTTATAAAGAAAAACTGAAACTTCCGGGACAACTTTTCTAATAACGAATGGGCGGCACTTCATTTGAGGTGCCGTTTGTTTTTATATATAATTGACAGAAACTTTCTAAAAAAACAACACACAAAAGAGAAAATGTTATAAAATATTGACATTATTCTACTTTTGGTATATAATATAGATAAATGAGGTGTTGAAATGGATATACTAACAATAAAAGAAGCGAGTTTAATGTGGGGGATTTCTGTAAGAAGAATTACAGTTTTGTGTAATGAGGGCAGAATTATTGGCGCAAAGAAAATTGCAGGTGCTTGGCTTTTACCAAAAGATGCAGAGAAACCGGCTGATGCAAGGATTAAATCAGGAAAATATACCGATTGGAGAAATAAAACAGATATGGCATCTAAAGATTTTGAAAGTAATTTAAAAAATCTTAAAGGAACTTTTGCTGTTGAAAGTATGACGGTTAGTGAGGAAAGTATTAAAAACCTCAAAAGGATTGATAGTGGCAAAGTAAGCTATACGGATGTCATTGAAGAATTAAAGCTTAAATATATGCAGAGGGTTTAATTATGTTTTCAAAATATGATGTTTATACAACTACCCAATCAATATATTGCTATCCCGATAGTAATGTGTTGAAAAACAAACTAAATATAAGAGATAATAAACTTCTCAAAACCGCTGAAGAAGAAATTACACTTATTAAACAAATGGAACTTTTGAAAAATCCGATTAAGGGTAACTTTTCAAAAGCGCATCTTATGAATATACACAAGTTTATTTTTGAAGATATCTATTCGTTTGCCGGAAAAATAAGACGAGAGCAAATAAGTAAAGCTGATACAATGTTTTATCCGCCAAACTTGATTGTTAGAGAACTTGATAAAGTGTTTGCCAAAATAAAAGAGAAAAATATGCTCAGAGAAACTGATGAAGAAAAGGTTTTTGATAATTTGGCGTATGTGATGGGAGAACTTAACATTATACATCCCTTCAGAGAAGGCAATGGACGTTCTATCCGCGAATTTATCCGCCTTATGGCAAAGCGTATGGGATATGACCTGAATTGGGGAAATGTAGATAAAGAAGAACTCTTAGAAGCATCAATATTGTCGGTTGATAATTATAAGGTGTTGATTAGGATACTTGAAACTTGTGTGGATTAAATTATAAAATAATTACATTTTGAAAAGGAGGGATTCTATTGTTAGGTATAAGCTATGAAACGTGGTTAAATATTTGTAAAATGTATTTTTCATTAAATAATCTTTCTGCAAAAGCATACTTACAATGGTTTCCCTTTACTAAAGTAACTGCAGATGATAAGGAATATATATCGAGTCAAGATTTTTATGAGCGATATATAAAAACATCATCATTTGTATTCTTTCCTGATGCTATGCAACAATCTGAGAATTATTTACAAAAAAGCGACGGGAGTTTTAGAAATTCCTCGCTAATTTCACCCCTTTTATATCTAGTATTGCAATCAGTTGGAAAAGAAATATTTAATGAGTATGTTCCTATAAGACCACGGGATATTTCGGTTTATTACGCAGGTAATTATGAGTTTATGCGTCCAAAGTATAAGCAAGATTATGATGATTTTTTCAAGGAATTAAATTCGTGCATTGATGAATATCAATATTTTATTAAAACAGATGTTACCAACTTTTTTTCAAACATTAATATAGATAAGCTGATAGCTCAAATTGATAACGTATGTAATGCTACTGAAGTTAAGTTTTCTCAAACTCAACTTCAAATTTATAAAGAACTACTTTCGTATTGTGGAGACGGTAGGTTTCCTTTGATAGAAAATAGTGTCGCTTCGTCATATTTGTCAACAATTGTATATTTAGATGATGTAGATTCAAAACTATATGAGTTTTTGAAAACAAAAGTCTCTGATGTTTCATCTTTCCGTATGGTTAGATATGTAGATGATTTGTATATTTTAATAGCTTCTGATAAATCTCTGATGTATTTGGGTGATACTTATAATGAAATAAGAAATGAGTATTCTTCTATATTGAAAGAGTATGGATTATCTTTAAATACTAAAAAATGTTGTATTAAAAAATCATCAGAAATAAATGAAGAACTCAAGAAATCACTTTACGACGAATACTATAATGGACAGAAACACAACATAGAAGACTTGTTTAAAGGTGCTTTGTTGAGATTTTTACAAGACTTATCAGATGAACTAATTTTTGATAGTATTGATATAGAGAAGTATAATGAGCTTATAGATAAACACTTTACTTCAAAAGATATCGAATTTACCCCGAATGAAGTTTTTAATTATTTTGTGTATGAAAATGAAGAAGAGCTACATACAGAAGAAGTAGCCAATCAAATTCTTGAATTGATAAAACAAAGTATAGCTTTTATAAATTTAGATCCTAAAAGATTAACAGTAATGATTATGAAAACGCAATGCGGTAAAGCGATAAAATCGTTTTTAAATCAATTGTTTACTCGTTATCGAAGTGGTAAGTGGAATTCTTATGATACAACAATTGCCATTTCATATTTAATACAAAGTAAATTTCAACATTGGGATTTATTGAATATAATAAAGGAATACCATCCAAAACTATACAGATATTACACGGATGGATGCAGAGAAAGCTTTGTCATTTCAATAAAACCGCATCGTGTCAATCGGCTCTGTGATATTATCAAGAAAGATAACAAGGCGGCATACTTGTATTTTATGTATTTGTGTGAAACAAAGAGAAAAAACAATATGGCTGCATTTGCATATTATAAAAACTTTTTTGACAGAGTAACTGCCGACTTGGATTTTGTATTTAATGAAAACTATGAGGGGAAAAAGCCCAATTATAAAGGATTTTATAAAGAAAAGGCTTTTCTTGGTTTTTATGCAGAAATAGAAGATAGCGAAACTATAATATCAACTGCACATAACCTGCGGAATTCTAATCCGATATCACATTCCTCTTCCGGATTGATTGACCATAAAAACACCGCTAAAGAACTAGATGATAGTATAAAAGATTTATCAAAATTGATATTTCAATATATACGAAAACATAAATAGCAAAAGCTATGGCAACATTTTGGCAACAAAAACTTGAAAAGTCAAAAGAATTATGGTAATATATAGAATATGACCACTACGAAACACAGTTTATTAGCTTATTCAGTTGAGGTTACAAAACAATGAGCGAGTGGGAATAATATCATAAAAAATACAAAGTGGCTTGAACCTCAGTGTTCAAGCCACTTTTAGCGTTTTTAAAGACCATTTAAAAATTGTTTTTGACAACACTTTGACAACACTTTTAATGAGAGTTATTATTTTGAATCAAATTCAAGATTTTCAAAAGCAAATTTCAAAGCCTTGTTTATAAGCTCGTTTCTGGAACGACCACTCTTTCTTGCAATTTCTTCTATATAGTTATTCAGTTCCGTTTCAAGTCTTACAGTAAGTGTAACAGAACGCTCGACTTTCGGCGTGATAACAAACTTTTTTTGTTTATTTTCCAAAGCAATCACCTCTTATACTATTATATAATCTTTTAAGATATAATATAAGAACACAAATAGTAATCAGAAAAGAATACAAAATGTGTTGACAAATGTAGAAAAATGCGTTATAATATTCATGATTCATACTGTTATATAGGGAGGCGAAAAAGAATGGGATTTTGGGGCGTAGTTGGTGCTATAATCGTTGCCGTACTTATTCTTAGTATTGGTTAATAAATTAAAGTCAAGTTTAAAAGAGATGCCAATAAATATAATACTAATGATTATTGTCTTGGTGCTTTACATTTTAAATAATACATATCTTAAACACACTACATCTGGTATTGTTCAGTATATGTTTATTTGCCATTTCAATGATTTGGTGTGTCCTTTATTTCTGATGTCTTATGCTAATTTACTTTTGCTTACAGTAGGAAGAAAGGTTGTGTCATTAAAAGGTATCATATTTATTGTCATTCCAGCTGGGCTGATTTGGGAGTTTTTCGCACCATTCATAAAACCAAGCACCACTACCGATTTATATGACTTATTATGTTATGTTATTGGTGGGGTGCTTTATTATTTTATAGTAAAATATGCGAGGTGTAAAAAATGAGTATGAAAGAGCCTAATGGACTTGGCGATTTCTTATGTATAGTCTTCTGGATATTTGTTGTTGGTATAATTTGTTCATTACTGTAAAATTAAAATATTTTTATGGGGGGTGTTTCCTTTGCTGAATGTAAATAATGTTTTTAAACTATTTGACGGAAAAATCGTTTTAAATGGTGTTAATTTACATTTGGATAAAGGAAGTGTTTATGGCCTTATTGGTAAAAATGGGGCTGGAAAGACAATACTAATGAACATTATTGCTGGTTTAACACCAGTTTCCGATGGCGTTTGTTCAATAAACGGAGAAATTTCTGGCAATGAAACACTTTCAAAAGGTATGGTTGGGTATTTGTTAGATGTTCCTGTTTTTTATGAATATCTAACAGCAAAAGAATTTATTGACTTCTTATTATTACCAAACCATTCAAAACAGGAAACAATTAAGTTGCGAGATGAAATTTTGAACAAGGTGATGTTAAAGCCAGATACAAAAATTAAATCAATGTCAAGAGGAATGCGACAAAAATTAGGTATAGCCTGTGCTATGATAACAAACCCAGACTTGATATTGTTAGACGAGCCTACATCTGCTCTTGATCCACAGGGAAGAGCAGAAATACTTAATATAATAAAGATTTTAAAAGATAGTGGAAAATCTGTATTATTATCAAGTCATATTTTGTCCGACATGGAAAAAGTGTGTGATAAGGTTGGTTTCTTAAAAGATGGAGTTATTACCGAAGAAATAACTTTAAATGATATTTTTAAAAATTCAAACAGGTACATTGTTGAATTTTGCGATGATTATAAAAATGACTTTCCGACTTCAAATAATATAGCTGTAAAAATTATAAATTCACGAACAGTAATTTTTGAATTAAATGAAAATGTTATTGCTTCTCAAAAAGAATTGTTTGAATATTTATCAAAGTGTAAAAATGTTATAACTAATGTATCAAAACAACATAAGACGCTTGATGAATACTTTAAGGAGTATGCGATATGAACATTTTTATAAATTGTTTGCGAAAAGACTTTTTAGAACTTAAAAGAGAAAAAAGACAAATTCTATTTTTTATAATTGTATTTCTTTTGGGAGCCTTTGTTTTATCCATTACACTCTTATTACCTTTGCTTTTAAATACTTTGATTGAAAAAAACAGCTCCATTTTAGAATATAAGAAAATTTTTGATATGATAAACACCTTGTTCCCAGATGATTTAAAAGGAAGCTTGAAAATATTTAGTTCCGATGTAGGTGTTTTTTATTCAATAATTGTTATTTTTATTTCCTCTGGGTTAATACCAAGTGAAATAAAATCTGGTAAATGGCTTTTGCCATTAAGTTGCGGATATAAGCCTACGATACTACTAACATCAAAAGTAATTATAAATAGTTTTTTTGCTGGACTTCCTTGTTTTGTTTTATATATGCTGTATTATTTTGTCGGAAGCCAATTTTTAAAATGTAATTTTGCGATTGAAACCGCTGTTTTTAACGCTTTTTCTCTTGCTTTTAGTATAAGTGCGATAGTGAGCATTTCTGTTTTATCATCAGCAATTATAAAGAATAAAATTATTACAATTATTAGTTTAATAACCGTTGTAATTGGTGTTCCTGATGTGTTGAGCTTGTTTTCTTTTGGTAAGTATTTGCCAACACATTTATTAACATTTGCTTATAATTCAACGGAAAATGGCTTGGAGATTATAGTTCCTATGATTTTTACAATTATTATTGTATTATCAATATATATAGTTGCTATAAAAAAAGTAAAAAAATTACACTTGGATAGATGAATATATGATTGGAGGTGTAAAAACATGAAGAAAACAATAGCAATAATTTTGGTAATGGTTTCATTGTTGTCTTGCCTTATGCTTACTGGTTGTGATGATGGTGGCTGTGGTGTTTGTGGCGGTAGTGGATATTTCCAAAAGAAAGATTGTCCGTTCTGTTAAAGGTTTGTTTTGTAAAATTGACAACACATTTGACAACACTTTCGTTGTAGAATACGAAAAACAGGTGTATATAAACCCATATTACAAACTCGAAACCACCTAAAATCAACTACATATACACTAAAAATAAATGAAATTTTAGAGTGGGAATAATAAAAAAGCTGACAATTGTCAGCTTTTCTTTTTTTGGAATGTTACGTTAGGAACAAAAAATTCTTTGCCGTTTAAGTATTCTAATATTCCGCCATCTGTTTTAAAAGTGAATTTCAGCTTGTATGAATAAAGCGCTTGCCCATAGAATGGGAACTTTCGGTTAATCTCGTTTGTTCCATACTTTCCGTCACCCAACAGCGGATGCCCGATATGCGCAAATCCCGCACGGATTTGGTGAGTTCTTCCCGTTTCAAGCTCCGCTTCAACTTCGGAATATTCGGGGTATTCATGAACTACTCTATAAAGCGTAGAATATGAGCGTGCGTCCTTTTTCGGCTCATCATAAACATAAACCTGTTTTTTCTTTTCGTCCTTTAAGATGTAGCCGGTAAGTTTACCGGATTTCTTTGCCAGATGCCCATACACAAGGCAAAGATACTTCTTTTCAAGCTCACGGTCTTTGATTTTCTGGTTCATAATGCGGAGCGCTTCTGCGTTTTTTGCAGTAATAACAATACCGCCGGTGTTTCTGTCAATACGATTACATAAAGCAGGGCAGAAGGTGTTTTCTTCTTCAGGTTTATATTCGCCCTTTCGCCACAAATAGCTTTTAATATGTTCAATTAATGTATCAGTGCTGCCCTCGTCATCAGCGTGGACACACATACCCTGTTTTTTGTCGCATAGCAGTATGTTTTCATCTTCATAGACAATGGAAAGCTTTGGCTCAAGCCTCATAAAAGCGGTATCAGGGTCGGGAGTTTCCAAAAACTCGTCCTTTATATAAAGCTTTAAAATATCGCCATCTGAAACTCTGAATGCACCGTCTTTTATGTGCTTGTTATTCACCTTAACACAGTCTTTACGAAGACTTTTATATAACATACTTTGAGGAAGCTGTGGAAAAAGCTTGGTAATGAGCTTGTCAATACGCTGTCCCGCATCATTTTTATTGATTATTATCTCTTTCAACAGTATTCCTCCTTTTCAAACTTTTTGCAACAAACATATTGTATCACATCTCAAAGTATGATACAATATATTAGATTATATTTTTTTTGAAAGGACTGAAAAAATTGGGATTTTTTCCGAACTACGAAAAGCCGGGAGCCGGTATAGATAAGAATGCACCAAAAAAGAGAGGTATTTTTCTCTACTTTGAGCTTTTGGTACGATATATGTGGAAATTAATGAAGGCAAATATGTTATACACTGCTATAAGTTTGCCGATTCTTATGATTTATCACTATCTGTTTCTGTGTGTGTTCGGTACAGTTTACGGAGTTGATACAGACCTTTCGCTTATAAACCACAGTGCGATTACTTTTACTGTTTTACTTGCGATTTTTTGGGGAACAGGTCCCGTATCCTGCGGATTTACACACATTCTTCGGGGAATGGCAAGAGAAGAACACGTGTGGGTGTCCCACGACTTTTTCAGAAGAACAAAAGAATGCTTTAAACACGGGCTTGTGTTTTTAATAGTTGACATTCTGGTTTTTGCCATAGGTATTACATCCATTTTTGTTTATTCGTCATTTATCAAAGACAACGGCGCTTTGTTTATGGTTCCTATGGTGATAATTATTATAGGTTTAGTAATTTACACATCTATGCATTTTTATATGTATGAGCTTGAAATAACCTTTGAAAACAAGCTAAAGGATATATATAAAAACTCATTACTTTTGTCAATAGCAACATTCCCGATGATTATTCTGATTAGCGGTATTATCGGTCTTTCATCATACTTTATGCTGGGAATTTTGCCAAGTGCGGGAGTTGTTATAATGGGATTTCTGCTATGGGTAGGGATGATGAGATTTATAATAGACCTTTACACAGCACGGTACATTAAAAAACATTTCTTAAAAGAGGCTAAGGAGAGTGAGGAATAATGTCCGCAGAATTTTTGGACAGCTTTGACGTGGCAGTAATAGGTGCGGGCCATGCGGGTATTGAAGCAGCGCTATCAGCGGCACGTCTTGGTATGCGCACTGTTATTTTCTCAATAAGCCTTGATGCTATCGGAAACCTGCCTTGTAACCCGAGTATCGGGGGAACAGCAAAAGGACATTTGGTTCGTGAAATAGACGCTTTGGGCGGTGAAATGGGAAAGGTGGCAGATGCTACATTCCTGCAGTCAAAAATGCTGAATGTGGGAAAAGGTCCTGCTGTTCATTCCTTAAGATGTCAGATTGACAGAAAAAGCTATCACAGAGAGATGAAGAAGCGCCTTGAAAATCAGGAGAACCTGATGGTTAAGCAGGCGGAGATTGTTGACGTATTATTTGACGATGAAAATAACGTAACAGGTGTTACAACTCACCTTGGCACAAACTACGGTGCAAAAGCTGTTATTATTGCTACAGGAACATATCTTAAGGGCAAAATTATGATAGGCGAGTTTGAACAGGAGGCGGGACCTGACGGAACCTTCCCTGCAAACGGATTGTCTGCCAATCTTAAGTCAAAGGGCATTGAGCTTCGGAGATTTAAAACGGGAACGCCTGCCAGAATACACGGTGACACTCTTTGCTATGATAAAATGGAAAAGGAGTGCGGTGACGAGCAAATAACCCCGTTTTCTTTTGAAACAGAGGATGCAGGCGAAAATACTGCATACTGCTGGCTTACTTATACAAATGAGGAAACCCACAGAATTATACGTGAAAACCTGCACAGAACACCGACCTACAGCGGACGTGTTGAGGGTGTTGGTGCAAGATACTGCCCGTCTATTGAGGACAAGGTGGTAAAATTCAGCGATAAGCCAAGGCATCAGCTTTTTATGGAGCCTATGGGCAGCGACACAAGGGAAATGTATGCGCAAGGTATATCAACAGGTCTTCCGGAAGATATTCAGCTTAAGATGTTGCGCACGATTTCAGGTCTTGAGAATGTGGAAATTATGCGACCTGCTTATGCCATTGAATACGATTGCTGCGACCCGACCTGGCTTTACCCGACCCTTGAATTTAAGGGCTGGCACGGACTTTACGGAGCGGGACAGTTTAACGGAACATCGGGCTATGAAGAAGCGGCGGCACAAGGCTTGATTGCAGGTATAAATGCGGCAAGAAAGCTTCTGGGAAAGGACGAGATTGTTCTTCGCAGATGTGATGGTTATATTGGCACTTTGATTGACGATTTGGTGACAAAGGGTACTAACGAGCCATACCGTATGATGACATCCCGAAGTGAATACCGACTTCTTTTAAGACAGGATAACGCAGACGAAAGACTTACACCAATCGGATATGAGGTAGGGCTTATATCCGAGGAGAGATACCAAAAGTTTCTGAGTAAAATGGAAATGATAGATGCAGAAATCGAGAGAGTGTCTAAAATTGTGTTGTCACCGTCTAAAATAAATCCGATTTTAGAAGAAAACGGAACAACACCGGTGGCAACAGGACTTCGTATGTCCGATGCTATCAGAAGACCAGAGCTTAGCTATAAAAAGCTTGAGCCGGTTGACCCTGAAAGAAAACCGCTTCCTAATGATATTACCGAGGAAGTGGAAATTAAGTTAAAATATGACGGATATATCAAGCGTCAGCAAATTCAGGCAGAGCAGTTTAAGAAGATGGAGAACAGACTTCTGCCGGAGGATGCTGATTATATGAACATTCACGGTCTTCGCATTGAGGCAAGACAGAAGCTTGATAAGATAAGACCGAAATCCTTGGGACAGGCATCACGAATTTCGGGTGTGTCACCAAGTGACGTGTCAGTTTTGATAATCTGGCTCGAATCAAGAGGGCAATAAACTATAAAGGAGGTGTACCAAGGTGCTTTTCAATTCACTTGAGTTCTTAATATTTTTCCCAATAGTCACCCTGGTGTACTTTCTGATTCCTAAAAAGTACAGATACCTGTGGCTTTTAGGTACAAGCTATTACTTCTATTCCTGCTGGAATGCTCAGTATGCACTTTTAATGGCGACTTCAACGGTTATAACATACTTAAGCGGTATCTTTATTGACAGAGCAAAAACAGACACCGGAAGAAAAATCTCTGTGGCGGTAAGCTTTGTATTAAACCTTGCAATACTGTTCTATTTCAAGTATTTTTACTTCACGATGGACAACATCAATATGGTAAGAGGAATGCTTGGCTTATCGGCACTTACGCCGAAATTTGACGTAATACTGCCTGTGGGAATATCGTTCTACACATTCCAGGCACTGTCCTACACAATGGATGTGTACCGCAAGGAAATTGCGCCGGAGAAGAACATTTTAAGGTATGCTCTTTTTGTGTCCTTTTTCCCGCAGCTTGTAGCAGGGCCGATTGAACGCTCAAAAAACCTGCTTACGCAATTAAGGGAAGAGCACAGATTTGATTATAACCGCGCAAGAAACGGACTTTTAGTAATGCTTTGGGGATTTTTCTTAAAGCTTGTAATTGCCGACAGAGCTGCGATTTTGGTAAATACTGTGTACGATAAGTCAGCAGAGTTCGGCGGTGCGATGCTTCTTATAGCAACTATGGCCTTTGCGTTACAAATTTACTGCGACTTTGCATCTTATTCCATAATCGCAAAAGGTGCGGCAAAGGTTATGGGATTTGAGATTATGGATAACTTCCGTCAGCCGTATTTTTCAACATCAATCGCAGAATTCTGGAGAAGATGGCATATATCATTATCAAGCTGGTTCAAGGACTATTTATATATTCCTCTTGGCGGAAACCGAAAGGGAACGGTACGCAAATACTTTAACCTGATGGTTGTATTCCTGGTAAGCGGTCTTTGGCACGGCGCAAGTTGGAATTTCGTAATCTGGGGATTTTTACACGGAATATACCAGATTTTAGGTGCTATAACATTAAACACACGAAAATTCTTGTGCGAAATTCTAAACATAGACAGAAAAACAAGCCACTATAAGCTATTTCAACAGATTATAACATTTGCTCTTGTTACGTTCGGCTGGATTTTCTTCAGAAGCGAAGGGTTAACACAGGCTTTGACCATAGTGAAACAGATTTTCACAAACTTCGAGCCGTGGGCGATATGGACAATGTTAACAGAAGTGGGGCTTAATAGTTCAAACCTTGTTGTGTTGGCGCTTTCTAGTGTTCTTTTGATATTTGTCAGCAGAAAAGAGCAGGCAGGTATAAACGTGATTGAAAGAGTAGAAAAAATGCATATACTGGCAAGATGGCCGGTGTATTTGGGACTTATTTTTGCAGTGCTTATTTTCGGCATATACGGACCGGGATTTGAGGCAAGCCAGTTTATTTATTTCCAGTTTTAAAGGCAGGTGATATCGGTGAAGAAAAGGACAGAACTTTATTTTAAAAGAGGAGCGGGAATTATAGCTTTCCTGCTTATTTTCCTGTGCTTGTTTTCCTTTGCCGATAGAATATTGAGCCGAAAGGAAACAGAAGGCTGGTGGAATGTCACCGCTAAGATAGACGGATTTTATAATAGTCCCGAAAACGAGTATGACGTTATGTATTTCGGCTCATCAAATACTTATTGCAGTTTTAATCCTCTTGTTATCTGGGAGGAAACGGGCGTAAAGTCCTATGTTTTCGCAACACAGCAACAGCCGGTATGGGCGACCTATCATTATATGGTGGACGCATTAAAAACTCAGGATTTGGACCTTGCAGTCGTTGATATTCTGATGTTTTCTAAAAATGAGGAGTATTATGATGACGGCGTGAACTACACATTCTGCGATAATATGCCGTTTTCGAAAAATAAGCTCGAGCTTATAAAGGCATCGGCACCCGAGGGTGAGCGCTTTTCTTTAGCGTGCAGATTTATGAAATACCACTCAAGGTGGAACGAACTGAAAGAGTCTGATTTTTCTTACAATAAAAAGGAAATGAACGATTATTCAAAGGGTTTTTATGTGTTGCCGACATGCTATGATAAGGCAGAGGCACAGGATTTGTCGGGCGTTTTTGAGGAAGTACCTCTAACAGAGAAGAACCTTAACTACCTGAAGAAAATTATTGCGTTGTGCAAGGAAAATGATGTTGAATTGATGCTTGTAAAAACACCGTCAAATGCAACGGCTGAAGAAAAGAAGTATTATAATACAGTCGAACGTGTTGCAAAGGAAAATGGCGTCACATTTGTGGATTATAATATGCACTATGACGAAATCTGCCTTGACTTTGAAACGGACTTTTTTGACGATTCGCATCTGAATGTTAACGGTGCAGAAAAGTTCAGCAAACATTTTGTTGAAAATACAGAATACTTTGCGGAAAAAGTGCGAAATGACAAGGATTGGCAGGCAGAGTGGGAGAAATATATCCTGGCAACAAAAGAATAAAATATTTTTTAAAAAAGTGTTGACAAACCAAAATTTTTTTGATATAATTCTATCTGTTGTTGAGATAATCTATGGAGAGATGTCTGAGCGGTTGAAAGAGCCGGTCTTGAAAACCGGTGACGTGCGAGCGTCCGTGGGTTCGAATCCCACTCTCTCCTCCACTTTTTTTATTAATATGTGAGTAGGCATACAAATAAATTGTGTCGGAAGCAATTTAGCTCTGTATGCTATTTTTATCTATGGAGAAGTACTCAAGAGGCCGAAGAGGCGCCCCTGCTAAGGGTGTAGGTCGGGAAACCGCCGCGAGGGTTCAAATCCCTCCTTCTCCGCCATCTAATTTCGAATTCTCATTTTGAAAAAAATGAGAATTCTTTTTTTCTATATCTTCAATTCTCATGCCTTTTAAAAACTCTAAAGCATATTTAGGAGCATAACCTGGAATTTTTAAATAAATAGTTATATTTAAACATACTTTCTTTTCAAAATCAAATTCCAATTCTTGAATATCTATGTGATCAATTAACATATTAAATAATATCTTAATCTGATCCCTGTCTAATTCTTGAAACTCTTTATAAGTAATATCTTCATAAGATAATTTAAATTGTTTTCTAATCTCTTTTTCTTCTTCTTCAATATCAATCTTTGAATACATAGACATAGTATCATTTAAAGCTGAAATTTGACTTAATACAGAGTTTAATTTTTCTTTGTATGTTTCTATTATTTGTTTACTATCTTCTTCTATAATCAAATTTAAAAGCTTTTCTTTTTGTGTAATAAGTTTAGATAAATTACTTTCTAATTCTTTTATATCTTTCTTTTTTGCTTTCAAAGATTCAAGTCTTAAATTTAATTGTTCTTCAAATCTTTCT
>JAZOVJ010000003.1:0-23627 GCA_045658645.1 Clostridia bacterium
TTAAATTTGCGCGAGATAGCGGTGTTAAGGTTATGTGTCTTGACTGTAATGTAACGCCGGATACCTTAACCGCAAATGATTTTATTGATGTTGTAATATAAAAAAACTGACTTCAGGAATGAAGTCAGTTTTTATCTTATTGAAGTTCTACACCATAACCGCCAGCGAGGTATCTACTTATCATAATGATGTCTACTACGTCAATTTCGTCATCTTTATTTACGTCTGCAGCCTCTTCATTTATTGTCTGTGTATAACCGCCAGCAAGGTGTCTGCTTATCAAAATAATGTCTACTACGTCTACATCTGAGTCATCATTTACATCACCAGGTGTGTAGTCCGGAAGAACAACAGTATCAGCATTAACTGCATAGCTCATAGGAACGCTCACCAAGTCAAAATCCTTTTTGCTGCTTGAGATATAAAGTGTCATATCTTTAGTAGTTTCAGGCAATGCCGGATATACGTTGAATGCAACATTTGAGCCTGTTGCTGTTTCCTGGTTTATGTAATAGATTGCAGTATCCTTTGTAGGAAGTCCTTTTCCATCAACCAGGATAACACCGAAATGTTCATCTTTAGTTGCGCCTGCAAATGTAACCTCAATTCTGTCAGAGTTGGCATAAACCTTTTCCAAAGCTCTGTCATTGTCCAAATTCTTTTCTGTAACTGAAACTGCAGAATCTCCCGAAAATGCATTTATTGTAACATCCTGTTTAGTTCCAATGTCATAAAATCCTGTTGTTTTCTCTCCATCAGCTGCCATAACAGACACGCTTAACGCAGATGATAATGCCATTGTAAATAGTAGAGTAGTAATCTTTCTTTTCATTATTTTCTTCCTTTCTGCTCATTAATTCATATAAAGATAGCTTACCAATATTCTCGCTAACTGTGCACGTGTTATTGTCCCTTTAGGGGAAATAGTCATCTCAGCAATTCCTGAAATCAACTTGTTGTATATTCCCCAGTAAACAGAACTCTTTGCCCAGTCGGAAATTTCAGAACTATCTTTTAATAATCCTTCATAGATTGCATAAAACTGGAATTCTCCGCCAATATTTCCGCCGGAATAAGAATGAATAATTTTTATTCCCTCTTCTCTGGTCAGTGTGGCTTCAGGCTGGAATTCAGTATCCGATATCCCTTTCATATAACCGTTTTCATATCCCCAGCTAATAGCTTTCCTGAATTCAGGAAGCTGATTCTCCGTGTCTAAAAACGGTAACTCAGTACCAGCATCCGGACATCCTGCCATTCTCCAAAGTACCGTTATAAACTGTGCTCGCGTAATATCAGCATCAGGATTGAATCTTCCGTCAGCATCACCGAAGAAAAGTCCTTCCTTTACAGATTCTGTAATAAACATTTCTGCCCAATGCCCTTTAATATCAGAAAAAGCAAAAGTTTCCTCTGCCCTGACAGGAAGCATTGTTACAATCATCGAAAGCACAAGAAGCAGTATGACTTTCAATCTATTCATACTGTCCCTCCTTTTGTTATAACAATCCTGTTGTCTGTCTTATACATTAGTTCCTTTTGATTATACCACATCAGCCTTATTATGTCAACATATTGTTTAATTTTTTCGGGAGATATTTTCTCCCGAATTCTTCGTTCATATCCGCCCGTACAATTTTGTTGTTTTTCGTATAGTATCGCAAAGCTCCTCACCCAAATCTTCCCACGAAAGTCTGTAATTCCAGTTCCCGAAAGGTTTTCCCGGGGTGTTTATTCTTGCATCGTCCGAAAGTCCCATATAATCCTGAAGCGGTATTATACAAATTTCGCTGTTGCTCTTCATAACAGAAGATATTAACGGCAGGTTCAGTTTTTCTTTAGGTGTATAGAAGTCACAAAGATAACTTCTTACATTACGAAGCTCCGTTTCGGTTATGGTATCAAGCCAGGACCATAGAGTCTGGTTATCGTGAGTCCCTGTATATGCAACACATTTTTCAGGATAGTTATGAGGCAAATAATCCTTTCCGCTCCCGCTGTCCCTTGAATCAAAGGCAAACTGCAGAACCTTTATCCCCGAGTATCCCGTATCCTTGAGAAGCTTTTTCACAGACGGCGTAATAAATCCCAGGTCTTCAGCTATGATATTGTCCTCTTTGACATTTTCCTTAAGAGCTTTAAAGAGTTTCATTCCCGGGCCTTTTTCCCATTCACCGTTTTTTGCAGTTTTTTCGCCATAATCAATGGCATAGTATTCGTCAAAGCCTCTGAAATGGTCAATTCTCACGCCATCGAACATAGAAAAGGCGTGCTTTAGCCTTTGTATCCACCAGGAATACCCCTCTTTTTCGTGTTCGCTCCAGTCATATATCGGGTTTCCCCAAAGCTGTCCGTCCCGAGAAAAACTATCGGGCGGGCAACCCGCAACCTTTTCGGGAGAAAGGTCAGCATTAAGCCTGAAAAGATGCGGATTTTTCCATACGTCCGCACTGTCATACGATACATAAATCGGCATGTCCCCTATTATTTTTATGCCCTTATCGTTTGCATATTTTTTCAGAGCTTTCCATTGTGAATAAAACTTAAACTGTATGAATTTGCTGAATTCCATCTCCTCCGAAAATTCGTCACGATAGTGACTCATATCAGAGGAAACCCTATGCTTTATACCATCATTCCACATATTAAACGGAATATAGTTGAAGTGTTTCTTTATGGCATAAAACAGGGTATGGTCAGAAAGCCAGTACTTATTTTCCCTGCAAAACTCCTGATACTCCCTGTCCTTTCTGTCAAACCTTGAAAAAGCAGTTCTTAATATATGGTACCTTGTGTTATAAAGATGAGAATAATTTATTTTCTCCCCGCTATCTGCCTTGCGAAGCTCATCCTCCGCTAAAAGCCCTTCTTTTCTTAAAATATCAAGGCTTACGAAATAGGGGTTTCCGCCATAAGCTGACGGGCTTTGATACGGCGAGTCACCCACACTTGTCGGTCCAAGAGGCAATACCTGCCAATAGCTTTGCCCCGAGCCCGACAAAAAGTCTAAAAATCTGTATGCACCCTCGCCGAAATCCCCTATGCCGTACCGTGACGGCACAGAAAATACCGGAAGAAGTATGCCCGCTTTTTTCATATATTTCCTCCTTTTAAAATGTTATCATAACGGCGAAATGGTCTGAAATCTGCGGTGTTTTTCCGCCGTCAAATAAAACTTCGCTCTTTTTTATATTGATAGCCTTATTGGTGAAAATATAGTCTATCCTTAAGCTTTCCCTGTTATTTTCCCAACCGTCTATTTTTCCTGAAATTGTAGCCTCTCCCATTTTTTCCTTTGCCATCAAAAAGGTGTCGTGCCAGCCGAAATCTGTTATTTTCTTGTAGCCGTCACTTCCCGGCGGTACATTAAAATCACCCATTAAATACATATTTTTCTTAAAGTTGAAACAGGCGTTCAGTCTTTTTATCTGTTCACAAAAGGGTTCTTCTGCATCACCCTCCCAACCCAGATGGCAATTTATGAAAATGCCGTGTTCTGTTTCCACTATAAGCGCCATCCGCTTTTTGAAATTGTTATAGTCTGCGGTATTTGACAACAAAAGGCTCTTCGCCTCTTTTATCGGTGATTTTGAAAATATGGCAAGACCCTCGTCAAACTTATCGTAGCCTTTTTTCATACCCAGCCAGGAAAACCGGTAATCAAGCTTCATAGCGGTAAGAACCTTTTGCAACGATAAGGCAAAATTGCTTTCCTTTATAGGTGTTTCACCAACCCCAACGTGCCCGTATATTACAGGCACGCTCTGGTTTTCCATATACTGATTAACCTCCTGAAGTGCTATTATATCCGGTCTTTCCTTTTCAATAACACCACACAGGGTATGACAGTTTGCAGAGTTATTGCTATCTGAAAGACTATGCGTATTAAGGGTAAGAATTTTCAAAAAATCACCCCTTTTAAAGTATATCGTTTATATCAGATTTCAAAATGTCCGCTTTCGGTCCGTAAATCGCCTGCACGCCCGTTCCTTTTACCAGAAGTCCCAGCGCACCCTCTTTTTTCCATTCCTCCTGTCCTGCCACCTTGCCTGCATCCTTTACGGTAACGCGAAGCCTTGTCATACATGCATCAACAAGCGTAATGTTTTCTCTTCCGCCCAAAAGCCTTATAATTCTCTCTGCCTTTGAATCGGTTGCCGATGCTTTTTTAGAGGTATCGCTAACTGCTGCATCGTTATAGTTCCCAAGTCGGCCCGGTGTTGCATATTTGAATTTTCCTATCATATAATATGCAACAAAATAGCCTATCAAAAAGAATAGAACCACAGCTATTAAGAAGTTTATTAGGTCGCCTGAAAGCCCTGCTTTTAATGACATCGGTATTCTTGTTGCAAGCTCAATGTTACCGAAGGAATGAAGTCTTAAATTGACTATACCCGCTGATGCAAATGCAATACCCTGAATAATTGAATACACAATATATAAAGGTATTGCCGAAAACATAAACATAAATTCAAGAGGCTCGGTAACACCTGTTAAAAATACCGCAAGTGCAGTTGAGATAAACATAGACTTATAATTATTCCGTTTATCCCTGTCAACCCGCTTATACATAGCATAGCCTACGCCAAGCAGAAGTCCTGATGAGCCAATCATCTGCCCCACCTTGAATCTTGCCGGTGTTATTCCGTTTAAAAGTGCAGTATAGCTTGCCGTATCCCCTGCATTTTTAAAGTTGATAAGGTCGGAAATCCACGCAAACCACAACGGGTCCTGGCCAAATACGGTTGTACCTGCGTTAAGACCTGTCTGGATAACATAAGTTCCGCCGAATGAAGTATAGTTCATCGGGATTGTCAGCATATGATGAAGCCCGAAAGGCAACAGCAGTCTTTCAAGTGTGCCGTATAAAAACGGTGCCAAAATCGGTGCTGTCTGAGCCGAGTTTGCAATCCACAAACCGAACCTGTTAATACCCATCTGCACAAACGGCCATACTATCGCAAGAATTACAGAAATAATAGCGGACCATAAAATAACCACAAGCGGTACAAATCTTTTCCCGTTGAAGAAGGACAGTACGTCAGGCAGCTTTCTGAAGTTGTAGTACTTGTTATACACTATTCCGCCTACAAATCCCGCAATTATACCCACGAACACACCCATATTAAGAGCAGGACTTCCCAAAACTGATGTGAAATAACCGTTTACTGCAATTTCCTGCCCGAAAAGCGTATAGGTTACGGCACTTTCGTCCGCCAGCATATCCTGTGTAACACCGAAAATATTTCCCGTAATATTGTTTATCAGTATAAATGCCAAAAGTGCCGCAAAGGCACCGCCCGCCTTCTCCTTCGCCCAGGAACCGCCGATTGCAACTGCAAACAGAATATTCAAGTTACTGATTATTGCCCAACCGATATTCTCAATAATTGTGCCTGCAAGGCTTAAAATTCCTGCATTTTCAAAGGTCATTCCGATAAGCTTTCCTATACTTATCATAATACCCGCAGCAGGCATAACAGCAATAACCACCATTAAAACCTTACCAAGTTTTTGCAAGAAGTCAAAAGCGGCACTTTTTTTACTCTCCTTTTCTTCCATAATCTCGTCCTTGATGGAAAATACAGGGCTTTCTCCCGCACGGCAAGTACCTAATGCTTCATTTATTTTTGTGCCGTCAGGTGCATTACACACAAGTACAGGTGTAATTGGATTAATGTTCTTTTCCTCTAAAAGTTTTAAATCAACCTCTGCTATAAGGTCACCTTTTTTCACCTTGTCCCCTGTTTTTACGTGTACCTTAAAGCCCTCGCCTTTTAATGTCACTGTTTCAAGTCCCACATGCACTAAAATATCAAGCCCGTCATCAGACAAAAAGCCAAAAGCGTGTTTTGTATCCGCAATTGTTGATACTGTACCGTCAACAGGGCTTACAATCTTTCCGTCTGTCGGGATAACGGCAATGCCGTCACCTAATATTTTTTCAGAAAAAGTGGGGTCACTCACCTCCGTCACGGGAACACACCGCCCTGACATAGGCGCCGTAATTTTATATTCAAGCTCTTGTTTTTTCATAACTTCACCTCTTATAGTTTCCAGATGTCGCGGTTATACTCTTCTATTGTTCTGTCTGACGAGAAGTATCCCGCATATGCAATGTTTATAAGCATTTTTTTGTGCCAGTTTTCTTTGTCAAGATAATCCTTATACGCCCTGTCCCTTGTCTTTTTATAGTCATAAAAGTCAGGGAATGTCATAAACCAGTCCTTATCCGTAAGTTCTTTTTTCAGATTTTTCAAAGACACCTCATCGCCTATTGATAACAGTTCCTTTCCGCAGATAAAATCAACAGCTTCTTTAAGCTCTTTATTTTTTGAAAGGTACTGTGACGGATTATAGCTTTTTTCCTTATACCTTTTAATAACAGTGTCGCTGTCATCACCGAAGATATAAATATTATCGTCACCGACAAGCTTATGAATTTCCACGTTTGCGCCGTCTTCTGTTCCCAAAGTAACCGCTCCCGATAACATAAACTTCATATTTCCCGTTCCGCTTGCCTCTTTTGATGCCAGAGAAATCTGCTCCGAAATATCGCAGGCAGGGATAAGCCTTTCAGCCAAAGTCACATTATAGTTTTCAACCATAACCACCCTCAGATATTTTGAAACCTGTTTATCATTATTAACAAGCTGACTGACCGACAGAATAAGGTGAATTATATCCTTTGCAATTCTGTATGCAGGAGCGGCTTTTGCACCGAATATAACCGTAATCGGATATTCAGGGATTTGTCCCGCCTTGATTTTCAAATATTTATCAATAACATACAAAATATTCATTTGCTGTCGCTTATACTCGTGAAGTCTTTTAACCTGCATATCAAATATTGACTCAGCGTCAATACTGATACCCTGGGTTTTCATAAGATACTCTGATAAGCATTCTTTATTCTTCCTTTTAATCTTGCCTATATTTTCCAAAACTGCGTTGTCTTTGGTATATCCAAGCAGTTTCTTAAGTTCACTGCCGTCTTTTTTGAATCCATCTCCGATAAGGCTCTCGATATAGTTTGTAAGGTGCGGATTTGAATACAAAAGCCAACGCCTGAAGGTTATTCCGTTGGTTTTGTTATTGAATCGTTCAGGGTAGATTTTATAGAAGTTGTTAAGCTCGGTGTGTTTTAAAATTTCTGTGTGAAGCTTTGCAACACCGTTGGTTGAAAAGGTATAGTGGATATCCATTCTTGCCATATTAACAAGCTCATTTTCGTCAATAATGTAAACAGAATTATCGCTATACTTTCTTCGCACTCTGTTATCTAAAACTTCAATAATCGGCAAAAGCTGAGGTGCTACCTTTTTGATGTATGAAACAGGCCATTTTTCAAGTGCTTCTGCTAAAATTGTGTGGTTTGTATAGGCACAGGTTTTTGTTACTGTGTCTATTGCCGTATCCATATCAATACCCAAAGCTACCAAAAGACGTATGAGTTCAGGGATAATCATAGACGGATGCGTGTCGTTTATCTGCACCACCGCATATTCGTCAAGGTCATAAAGACTGCATCCCCGCTCCCTTGCCTCGTCAAGTATCAACTGTGCCGCA
This sequence comes from Clostridia bacterium, assembly GCA_045658645.1. Lineage (GTDB taxonomy): Bacteria > Bacillota > Clostridia > UBA1381 > UBA1381 > UBA1738. The sequence goes on from JAZOVJ010000003.1 coordinate 7,573, forward strand.
CTTGATACCATAAAATACTCCTGATAAACACGCAAAAGTTTTCCGTCCTCATCACTGTCATCGGGATACAAAAACAAGCTCAGGTTCTTACTTGTTTTTGTCTTGTCAAAATTTATCCCGTCACCGACAAGACGTTCTTTAACATCCTCTAAATCAAAAAGATGAAGTCGGTTACAACTCCCGCCGTAGCCTATAATATCAAGGTCGTACAGTCTTGATTTTACAGCAAAGTCACCGAATGTGATTTCGTAGGAAATATCCTGCTTTCTTAAAAAGCCCGATTGGTCAAGCCAATGATTTGGTTCTTCCTTTTGCTTGTTGTGACAGAACTTTTGCTTGAAAAGTCCGAAGTGGTAGTTAATACCGATGCCGTCACCCAAAAGCCCCAGGGTTGCTATTGAATCAAGAAAACAAGCTGCAAGACGTCCCAATCCGCCGTTTCCCAAAGACGGTTCGCTTTCAATTTCCTCAATATCCGAAAGATTTCTTCCGTGCTTTTTTAAGACTTTTTTTACCTCATCATAAATCCCTAAATTTATCAGGTTGTTGCCCAAAAGCTTCCCTATCAAAAACTCTGCCGAGATGTAATAGAGTTTCTTTTTCCCCATAGCCTTATGCTTTTTTGCCGACATCTCCATAACAGTCCGTAAAAGTCCTGAATAAAGCTGTTCGTCCGAGCAATCCTCAATTTTCTCCTGACAATTAAGTTCAATAAGTTCTTCAATATTCATATTAAATCCCTCTTTTTTTGGTTTCATATACAGTTAATATCTGCATTTTTTCTCATTTAATACACAAAAAAATGCCTAAGATATTTTTATATCTTCAGGCATTCATTATCTTAATATATTCAGTCCAAGTAATATGTAAATAACCCCTGCAAATTTGTTTGCGTATTTTGAAACCTTTTCGTTTCTGTTTAAAAACCCTGAAACAAAGGATGCTACATATGCAATCAACAAGCACCATAGTATGCTTGTTGTAAAAAAGGTCAGACCCAAAACAAGAAACGGAACAGGTCCGTAAGGATTGTCAGGCACTACAAACTGCGGAAGCAAAGCAAGGAAGAACAAAGCCACCTTTGGATTTAATGCGTTTGTCAAAACCCCCTGCCTGAAAACATCCGACATATTTTTAAGGGTATCTGCACCTTCCTGAAACATTGTTTCTTTCGAAGCTATAGCCTTTATTCCCATATACACAAGGTATACGGCACCGATAATTTTCATCGTGTTAAACAGGACTTTTGAACTCGCAAGAACTGCAGATAAACCAAGCGACACCAAGACTGTATGTATTAAAATTCCCGTGCATATTCCAAAAGCAGAAACAATCCCAACCTTTCTGCCTCCTACACTTGCACGGCTTAAAACATAAATAATGTCTGTTCCGGGTGTAATATTTAAAAGTATTCCTGACAATAAAAACAGTCCGTATTCGTTAATCCCTAACATTCGTATTCTCCTGCAATTTTTATTTACCCGAGGATTATACACCAAAAAGCATATGCTGTCAACAAAAAAAGACAGGTGTTTTCCTGTCCTTTTCATCATATATGCCCTGTAAAAAACACCGCGAAAAGTGCCAGAAGAAGCAGGGTATCATCTGCATCATCCAATAGGATTGCAAGGATAACAATACCTAAAATAACATCATCAAACTCAAAATTCCCGAAAATTTTCTGATTTTCTTTCTTCTCACACTCGCATTTTTTTACCTCACATTTCTGTGGTGTTGATTCTCTTGCGGGAGCAATTTTTGGCATATCATTCATACTGTAATATCTGCGATACATAACAATATTCCTTTCCTACTTCCCAAACAGTCCCGAAAATCGTGCTATGTTCATCATTTTGGTAACACGGTCAATGCTTCTTTGACGCTCCGTTCTCATAAACGGCTTTAAGGACATCAAAAGATTAGACCTCTGGTCATTGGAATTTGTCATCTGGTCAAACATATTCTTTATCTGTCCTATCATTTCAAGTCCCTCGGGAGTTATTTTTGGAAAGTTGTTTGGTAACTGGCTTTTTCCTTCACCGATACCTATACTGTCCTCTATTTTTTCTGCAATATTGTTTCCGCTGTTTCCCGAATTATCAAGCATACCGCTTGATTTTAACATTTCCATTGCACCTTTTATTTTTTCGTCCGCATTATCCCCTAAAAACCCTTTTAATGTGCTCATCATATCCGCCACAAAAATCCCTCCTACTTAAGCTTTTTCATTATCTCGTCTACCGACATATTGCCAAGACTTGAAAGGTCAGCATTCTTTAAAGAGTCGCTTGCTTTTTTTGTGTCAAGCTGCATAAACTTATCCAAAATGGCCTTTTTATCAGCCTCTGACAAGGAGTTTTTAAGCTTTTGACCCTCAGGCGTTTTCATAAATTTTGTTACCATATCCGCAGAATTTTTCAGCTTATCAGAACCTATACCCGATAATATATTCTTAAGCTTATCGTTCATATTGGAATCCATATAAATCACCTCTTATTTCATTATATTCTGTGTGTTAAAAAAATTTACAAAAACCCTTGTATTTCCTTGAAATTTGTGGTATAATTCAATCTGTATGAATTAAAGGCTATGATGAAACAAAGTAGAGTATGCTTTTCCAGAAGAGAGTGGCGGTCTTGGGCTGTGAGCCGCTGCGGTACAGGCATAGCTTGAAATTTCCTTTCGGAGCCGTACGGGTGAAGCTTTTAGAGTGTGTAGTCCGTAACGCAAACGGTGCGTTAAGCCGAAATTAAGTGTCTGCAATATATGCAGAAATATGGGTGGTACCGCGGAGTTTACGCTTCGTCCCTGTTTTGGGGCGGAGTTTTTTTATTTTAAAAAACCATTCCGTCTTCCTGAAAAACAGGAAGATTTCTTAATTTTAAGTATGAAAAACAATGAAACAACAGTTAGAGCTAATCAAAAAAGCTGCTGAAGAGCAGCTACAAAATGCCGAGACTATTGAAGCTTTGGAAGAAGCAAGAATCAAATACCTCGGAAAAAAAGGCGAGCTTACAGGTATCCTGAAAGGCATGGGTGCATTATCAGCAGAGGAGCGCCCTGTAATCGGGGCTTTGGCAAACGAAGTGCGTGAGTTCTTAACAAATGCAATCGATTCCAAGAAAGCTGAAATGGAAGCAAAGCTTCAAGACGAAAAGCTTAAGAAAGAAGTAATTGACATTACAATGCCGGGTAAGCGTTCAAAGGTTGGCAACCTGCATCCTTTAACAAAGGTTCTTGACGAATTCAAGGACACTGTTATCGGTATGGGCTTCGAAATTGCAGAAGGTCCTGACGTTGAAACCGACTACTATAACTTTGAGGCATTAAACATTCCGAAAAATCACCCTGCAAGAGATACACAGGACTCATTCTATGTTGAAGACAGTATTGTGTTAAGAACACAGACATCTCCAATGCAGATTCGTGTTATGGAAAACAAGAAACCGCCAATCCGCATTATTGCACCGGGAAGAGTTTACAGAAGTGACGCTATGGATGCAACTCACTCACCTATCTTCCATCAAATTGAAGGTCTTGTTGTTGATAAAGGCATCACAATGGCGGACTTAAAGGGAACACTTGAAGCACTAATCAAGTCAATCTACGGCGATAACGCAAAATGCCGTTTCCGTCCGCACCACTTCCCGTTCACAGAGCCATCAGTTGAAACTGACGTTCAGTGCTTTAACTGCGGCGGTAAGGGGTGCAGTATGTGTAAGGGCGAAGGCTGGATTGAAATCTTAGGCGGCGGTATGGTTCACCCGAAAGTTCTTTCTAACTGCGGAATTGACCCTGAAGTTTACTCAGGCTTTGCCTTTGGTATTGGTCTTGAAAGACTTGTTATGGGTAGATATGATATTAATGACATCCGTCTTTTCTATGAAAATGACGTGAGATTCTTGAAACAATTTTAATTAAGGAAAGGACTGATAAAAAATGAAAGTACCAATGAGTTGGTTTAACGACTATACAAATGTTGACGGCATTTTACCGAGAGAGTATGCAGAAGCCCTTACCTTAACAGGCTCAAAGGTTGAAACCGTTGAGAATATGGGAGCGGATATCAAGAACGTTGTTACAGGTAAAATCCTTGAAATAACAGAGCATCCTGATTCTGACCATATGGTTATCTGCAAGGTTGATGTTAAAGACGAAGTTTTACAAATCGTAACAGGTGCACCAAACGTTAAGGTTGGTCAGATTGTCCCTGTTGCTAAAAACGATTCATACTTACCCGGCGGAGTCCACATTAAGACAGGAAAACTTCGTGGCGTAGAATCATTCGGTATGCTTTGCTCACACGAAGAGCTTGGATTATCAGAATCCGACCTTTCATGGGAACCTGAATATGGAATTTTAGTTCTTCCTGAAGATACCGAAATCGGAATGGATATTAAGGACTTCTTTGGTCTTAACGAAGAGGTTGTTGAGTTTGAAATTACTTCAAACCGTCCTGACTGCTTCAGCGTAATTGGTCTTGCACGTGAAACTGCGGCTACATTCGGTAAGCCATTCACTGTTCCTGCACCTGTATACAATGAAACCGGCGAAAACATTAACGATACAATTTCTGTAACTGTTGAAAACCCTGACAAGTGCCTGCGTTATACAGCAAAAATGGTTAAAAACGTAAAAATCGGTCCGTCACCTGCATGGATGGTGCACAGACTGAAAGCAGCAGGTATCCGTTCAATCAACAATATTGTTGACATTACAAACTATATCCTTTTAGAATATGGTCAGCCAATGCACGCATTTGACCTTCGTCACTTATCAGGCGGCAAAATCATTGTCCGTGATGCAAAGGACGGCGAAGTTATCAAAACACTTGACGAACAGGACAGAACACTAAACTCAAACGACCTTGTTATTGCAGATGCCGAAAAGGCAGTTGCCATCGCAGGTGTTATGGGCGGATTTAACTCTGAAATTGAAGAGGACACAACAACTGTTGTTTTTGAATCTGCTACATTCGATGCTGTTTCAGTTCGTTTGACTGCACAAAAAGCAGGTCTTAGAACAGAGGCATCATCAAGATATGAAAAGGGTCTTGACGTTAACAACACAATTCCTGCAATAAACCGTGCCTGCCAGCTTGTTGAAGAGCTTGGTTGCGGTGAAATCGTTGGCGGAATGATTGACGTTGTTGGTAACGTTCCGTCACCAACAGTTCTTGCATTCAGACCTGAAAAAATCAATGCATTCTTAGGCATCGACATTTCTAAAGAAGAAATGGCAGGATACCTTACTACAATAGAATTCAAGGTTGACCTTGACAAAATGGAAATCACAGTTCCGTCATTCAGACCTGATGTTGCCTCCGAAGCTGACGTTGCAGAAGAAGTTGCAAGATTCTATGGCTACAACAAAATTCCTACAACATTGATTTCAGGCGAGTCCACAAAGGGTTCATACTCACCGCTTCAGAAGTTCAGAAAAGACCTTTGCTCAATGCTTACAGCACAGGGTATGTATGAAATCTATACTTTCACATTTATCGGTGAAAACGAATTTGACAAGCTTAACCTACCTGCTGACAGCTCATTCAGAAACGCTGTAAAGATAAGAAATCCACTTGGGGAAGATACCTCAATTATGAGAACAACAATGCTTGCTTCAATGCTTGAAACTTTGTCTTACAACTACAACCGTAAGAACGAAGAGGCAAAGCTTTTCGAAATAAGCAAGACATATATCCCGACAGTTCAGGGTCAGTTACCGAACGAGCCTGAAAAGCTTTCAATCGGTATGTATGGAAACGATATTGATTTCTTTGACCTAAAGGGCACAATCGAAGAAATCATTGACGGTCTTAACATTAAGGGCATTACCTGGGCACCGCTCACAACCTGCCCGTCACTTCACCCCGGACGTGCCGCCTGCTTAATGCTCGGCGATACTCAAATCGGTATCTTGGGTCAGGTTCACCCGACAGTGTGCAGGAACTTTGACATTGATACAAATTGCTTTGTTGCTGAAATTGACATTCTTCCGCTATTTGAAAGCATTGATAATAACGTGAAGTATAAGGCACTTCCAAAGTTCCCGGCAGCAGAGCGTGACATTGCAGTTTTGGTTGATAAGACAGCACTCGTTGGCGACCTTGAAGCAACCATCGCAAAGGCATCAGGCGCACTTTTGGAAAACATCAAGCTATTTGATGTTTACGAAGGCGACAGAATCCCTGAAGATAAGAAGAGCGTTGCATTCGCTATTTCTTTCCGCGCTGCGGACAGAAGCTTGACCAGCGAAGAAGTTAATAAGGTATTCAACAAGATTGTTAAGGACCTTCAGTTCAAGAATAACGCACAGTTAAGATAAAATTAAAAGAGATAACCAAAAGGTTATCTCTTTTTTATTTTAATGCCTTATCTACCTGTATCATAATGGCACATTCCATACGCTTTTTGAACAGTTCACAACCATATTCGTATATGCCGTTTATATCACCTGTTGCGTGATATGCATTTGCCGCACATCCGCCTGAGCAATAAAGCTTTGCCCAGCAGTCCTTACATTCAGGTCTTGAATATACGTTGCAGTTTCTGAACTTTTCGCGAAGGTCGGAATTTGTAACTCCATCATACACATTACCCATACAGTACTTTTCATCGCCAACAAACTGGTGGCAAGGATAAAAATCGCCGTGTGGTGTTACTGCCATATATTCTGTTCCAGAGCCACAGCCTGAAATACGCTTATAAATACAAGGTCCGTTTTCAAGGTCTATCATATAGTGATAGAAAGTGAAACCTCTGCCCGCTTCTTCTCTTTTTATCATTTCATTTGCAAGAATTTCATACTGGCGGAAAAGTTCAGGCAAATCCGCCTCGGTCAGTGCATAAGGGTCAGTCGGTGCACATACAACAGGCTCCATACTAAGCTCGGAAAAGCCAAGGTCTGCCATATGAAAAATGTCGTTAGTGAAGTCCACATTATTGTGAGTGTATGTACCGCGCATATAATAGCTCTTGTCACCACGTTTTTTCACAAACTCCTGAAATTTCGGCACAATAACGTCATAACTTCCTCTTCCATGATAGTCCTTTCGCAAATGGTCATGAACCTCACGTCTTCCGTCAAGGCTTAAAACTACATTGTCCATTTCACGATTACAAAATTCTGTAACTTCATCATCTAAAAGCATACCGTTTGTGGTAAGAGTAAATCTGAAATTTTTATTATGCTCTTTTTCAATACTTCTTGCATAAGCAACAAGGTCTTTTACAACCTGCCAGTTCATCAGCGGTTCACCGCCAAAAAAGTCCACCTCAAGATTTCGCCTTGTTCCTGAATTTTTAACAAGAAAATCAAGTGCCGCCTTTCCGACGTCAAAGCTCATCAAAGCCTTTTCGCCCTGATATTTTCCCTGACTTGCAAAACAATAGCTGCAGTTTAAGTTGCAGGTATGTGCAACGTGAAGACATAATGCCTTTACTACGTTATTTTTGCTCTTTAAAACATCTGCCTTGTCCTCATAAATATCCTCACAGAACAAAAGTTTCTGTTCCTTCAGTGCCTCAACATCGCCTATGCAGGCTAAAACCTCACCCTCGGTTATGTTTGGATATTTCTCAAGTATTTTTGCAACAATATCGCTCTTTTCGCAGGCTTCATACATCCCGATAATGTCATAAGCCACCTCATCCACAGCGTGAACCGAACCGCTTAGTGAGTCAAGGACGATATTGTATCCGTTTTGTTTATATTGGTGTATCATATTTCTTTCCTTTTTACAATAAATTTGCCGGCTGAAAACTCAACCGGCAACCTTTTAATCTTATCTGTTTTCACATGGCTGATTTGCCACGCCGCAAGATGTTTTGCAAGCTGACTGGCATGATGTCTGACATTCGCCGCATCCGCCCTCGCAAGCTGTTAGGTTTCTTGTTCCTATTGTAACGATTCTTGAAGTAGCTTCACATGGCTGATTTGCCACGCCGCAAGATGTTTTACAAGCTGACTGGCATGATGTCTGACATTCGCCGCATCCACCCTCGCAAGCTGTTAGGTTTCTTGTTCCTATTGTCTTAATTCTGTTCATAAGAAATTACTCCTTTTTATATTCTGCTAATTTATATATATTATATATTCTTTATGACAAATTGTCAAGTGCCTATTTTACAACCTTTACCTTATTTTCAGGAATGTTCTGGAGCATATCATCCGCTTTGATATATGTTAAAAGCAGGTTTTTTATCTCCTCCGAAATCATTTCTCCCGGAGCTATAACAGGCACTCCCGGCGGATATGCAAACACGTAGTCTGCCGAAATTCTGCCCATACTGTTCTCTATCTCAACCCATTCGTGTTCCCTGTTTTTTGCGTCCTTTACTTTCAATGCTTTTTCAGGGAGCAATATGCTTATCCCTTCTGTTTTTTTCCATTTTTCAGCCTCATTGTCTATCTTCAAAAGACAGGTTGCAAGGTATGAAAGCATTTCCTTGGTATCACCCATTCCGGTCATCGCCACAACATATCCCGGTGCAGTCATTTCGCATTCGATACCCATATTTCGAAGACTCTCAGCAAGCCAAGGTCCGTTTTTTGTAAGAATTACAATTTTTGTTCTGTCAAGCCCGAAAAACTCTCCGTCATTATCTAAAAGCTTCAGGTTTTTAAGTTCACTGCATTTTTCATAAAAATACAGAAGGCGTTCATTCCAGTCACAAAACAGTTTCTCTTTTTCTTCTGTTAAAAGATTTATGCAACCGTCAATTGACGCCATTAAGAGATAAGACGGGCTTGATGACTGGAATACTGAAAGCTTTTCCCCCACCTTTTCACTGCCCGCCAAATCACTGTTCACATAACATACCGCCGTTTGTGTAAGGCTTGGCAAGGTTTTATGAAGACTTTCCACAGAAATGTCAGCGCCAAGGCTTATGTTATCAGGCAAAAAATCCTTTGTAAACCCAAGGTGAGCACCGTGCGCTCCATCTACTAAAACAGGGATATTGTAACCGTGTGCAATCTCGCAAATACTCCTGATATCACTGACCACTCCCTCATAAGTAGGGCTTGTTAATATCAAAAGCTTTGCATCAGGATTTTCCTTGATTACATTTTCAATAGAGCAAGGGTCTATTGACCCGGAAATGCCCGTTTTTGCATCAATTTTTGGCATAACATACACAGTTTCCGCATTATTAAGTTCTAAAGCGTTATACACCGATTTGTGACAATTACGTGCCACTATAACCTTGTCACCGCCATCAATAACTGCCGACACCGATGCTAAAATTCCCGCAGTTGTCCCGCCAACCAGATAAAATGCAGATTTTGAGTTCCTTAAAGCTGACGCTTTTTGCATTGATTCATATATTATACCGCAAGGTGCGTGAAGATTGTCAAAACCGTCTATTTCGGTTATGTCAAGGTCAGCACCAAGGCGCTTCAAGTACGGAGCCAAAGCGGTATTCCGCTTATGCCCCGGCATATGCATAGGTATCTTTTTGTTCTGGGAAAGCTTATCTATAATCAATCTTGTATCTCCTCTTATTTATGCCTTTCACCTACAAACTAATTGTATCAAATAGTTTTTTACAAGTCAACTTCTATTGACAAAAATAGACATTCAGTTTATAATTTTATATAAATATTATGGTAAAAGGGGCATTAAATAATGACAAAAAGAGAAAAAGCAATAAGACTTTTTGAAGAGGGCTATAACTGTGCGCAGTCGGTTTTCGGTGCATTTGAAGAAGATTTGGGGCTTGATTTTGAGACAGCCGTAAAGTTTTCTTCTGCTTTTGGCGGAGGAATGGGCAGACTTCGTGAGGTATGCGGAGCGGTAAGCGGTATGTTTATGGTTTTAAGCGTAAAAGAGGGTTACACATCACCTACCGCAAAGGAAGAAAAAATGGAGCTTTACAAAAAAGTACAGGCTCTGGCAGAGGAATTTAAAGCAAAAAACGGCAGCACATATATTTGCCGTGAGCTTCTTCAAAATGTATATATAACAAAAGGACATGTTCCGGAAGACAGAACGCCAGAGTATTATAAAGCTCGACCTTGCGCAAAGTTTGTCGGAGATGCCGCTGAAATTATGGAAAATTATTTAAAAAATAACTAATCAAAAAAACTCACCGATTTCGGTGAGTTTTTTATTTTTATCTAACATCAGGGAATAGAAAAAACTGATTCAGTACTTTAGCATTGGGTTAAGCGAATGCAAAGTATTTGTGATACAGACAATTTTAAAATTTCTATTTTCTGTTCTTTGCTTCTTCTAACTTAATATGTCTTCTCATCTTCACTTCTTCAGACATCGGCTTTATGTCGCCTGCTGCAGTAAGTGCAACCTTTGTGAAGTATGGTCCGAAGATTTCATAAATAAGCACTGCGAAAAGTGTGATGTTTCTTATAAGGTTTCCTTCTTCGCCAAGCTGCATAGCTATTGAAGACATACCAAGTGCAACACCTGCCTGAGGTAAAAGTGTGATACCAAGATACTTGCAGATATTTGATGAACAGTGAGCTGCCTTTGCACTTACAAAAGTACCAAAGTATTTTCCAAGTGAGCGGAAAATGATATAGACTACACCGATAATTACAATCGCCATATCACCAAATACGCTAAGCTCAAGTTCTGCACCGCTTATTACAAAGAATAGTGCAAAAAGTGGTGATGTCCACTTATCTGACCTTTCCATAAGGTCGTGTGATAACGGACAGATATTGCAGAATACAGTTCCAAGCATCATACAAGCAAGAAGTGATGAGAAGCTGATGTGAACCGGTCCTACGTGGAAATCAAGCATAGCAAGTGATGCTGTCAGTGCAACCACGCCGATTGTAAGGTTTAGGCGGTTTGTGTTTGAGTTGAAAAGTTTTTCAAGCTGAGTTAATACCCAACCCATTATAGCACCAAGCCCTAATGATGCAACGATTTCAACCAATGGGTTTACGATAATTGAAATCATATCCAATGTTCCTGATGAAATTGTCTTTGCTATACCGAATGATACCGCAAAAACAACAAGACCCACAGCATCATCCAAAGCAACGATTGGAAGCAACAAAGATGTCAACGGTCCCTTTGCCTTATACTGTCTTACAACCATTAATGTTGCAGCAGGCGCTGTTGCCGTTGCTATTGCGCCAAGGGTTATTACCTGTGGAAGCGTCAACACCTCAGGCATTAAACGGTGCATGCCGTAAAGTGTCAAATCAACGAAAAGTGTTGCAATAAGCGCCTGAATAACACCTATAACTGTTGCCTGTTTTCCTGTATGCTTCAAGTCATCAATTCTGAATTCGTTACCGATTGAAAAAGCGATAAAGCCAAGAGCAAGCTCTGATATAAGTGCAAGCTTTTCCATCGCTTCAGCTGATGCAAAGCCTACACCGTCTACACCCAAAGCACCAAGGCAATACGGTCCTACCAAAACACCGGCTATCAGGTACGCCGTTACTGACGGCAACTTAAAGCGCTTTGTCACTCTTGTCATAATAAGCCCTGCAATCAAGGCTATTGAAATTGATAATAATGTCTCCATGATTTTTTTCTCCCTTAAGCAATGTTTGATATATATTGCAAAGTTATCCCTACCAGAATACCTATTCCGTATAAGGTAACCAGAATGCACACGTTTTGTTTTATATTTTTGTTCTGCTTGAACAGTACCAAAATTCCAACTCCTGCACCAGTACAAAGTCCGCCGATTAATGAGTAAACTGTTATTTTACCTGCAAGATAAAGCTCGGTTAGTGCAACCGATGCGGCGCAGTTCGGGATACTTCCGAACAAAACCGCTAAAACTGTCTGCACAAACATATTTTCTGATATAAGCTGCATAACAGGTACCATCTTTTCTGCGGCATAGCCAATTAGTACATTTACAACGAAAATATAAACAAATATTTTTACCGAGTGAACAAGTGCCGATTTTAAAACTCCACCCTCGCAATCCTCACAGTTACCGTGAAAATGGTGGTGTTGCTCATCTTTTGCCTCGTCTTTTCTTTTTAAAAACAGGTCGATTAAAAATCCGGCAATTACTGCAACCAAAAATTTTATTATAAGCACAAATCCCAAATCCGCAATTTTATCGGGATGAGCAATCATAAGCGGTATCGCCTCATCCGATGTTGCAATAAATATGGCAATAAGAGTGCCAAGGCTTATTGCACGCTTTGCAAAAAGTGCCGCAGCAACGACTGAAAATCCGCATTGCGGAATTGTTCCCAAAAGTGCGCCCAAAAGCGGTCCTGCTCCCTTCGTCTTTGTGAAAAGACCTTGCAGGAGTCCGTTGTTTTTATGTTCAAAATATTCTACTAAAAGATACACCAGAAAAAGAAACGGCAAAAGCATTAATGTATCTAAAAGCGAATGAATAATATGCTCCATTATATAACGCCTTTCGTTTTCATAGAGTTAACCGACATAATTATACCAAGCTTTGCAGATTCATAAGTAATACCGCCCTGCATATAAACCATATACGGCTCACGCATCGGGCCGTCTGCACTAAGCTCGATTGATGAGCCTTGATTGAATGCACCTGCCGCCATAATAACCTTATCGGAATATCCCGGCATTTCGCTTGGAATAGGCGTTGCATAGGCATCAACCGGAGAGCCTTTTTGGATACCCTCGCAGAATGCGCAAAGTGCTTCGGGGCTTTGCAGTTTTATTGACTGGATTATGTCGTGGCGTACCTCTTTTGATGACGGTTCTACTACAAAACCTAATTCTTCATAAACTGCCGCACACAAAATCGCCGTCTTAAGTGCCTGTGAAACCACGTGCGGCGCAAAGAACAGACCCTGATAAAGCGGCTTGTTCATACCAAGTGTAGCACCATTTTCTCTTCCAACGCCTACAGTTGAAAGTCTGTTTGCACAAAGCTCAACAAACTCATGCTTTCCCGCAATATATCCGCCTGATGGCGCAATTCCGCCGCCTGCGTTCTTTATAAGCGAACCTCCGCAAAGGTCAGCACCATAGGCCGTAGGTTCTTTTTCGTCAACAAACTCGCCGTAGCAGTTATCAACAAGACAAAGTGTATCCGGTGAAATACCTTTTACAAAGCTTATCATTTCGCCGATTTCTTCTGATGAGAAAGTCTTTCTTTCGCCGTAGCCTTTTGAACGCTGAATCCAAACAGCTTTCACATTTTTCTCAGTAAGAACCTTCTTTATGGCGTCATAATCAGGATTTGAGTCCTCTTTCAAATCAACCTGCATATAGCTGATACCAAAATCCGCAAGCGAGCCACGGCCGGCTTCACCTGTAATACCCACAACCTCTTCCAAGGTGTCATAAGGCTTTCCTGTAATTGCCGCAACCAAATCACCCGGTCTTAACACCGCGAAAAGCATTGTTGACAAGGTGTGGGTTCCTGAAATGAAATTGTATCTTACAAGTGCATCTTCCGCCTCAAATACCTGAGCGTAAATTTTGTCTAACATATCACGGCCGATATCGTCTGTACCATAACCAGATGATGCGATAAAATACTCACTTGACAAGCGGTTATCAGCAAAAGCTTTCATCACCTTCATTTCGTTAAGCTGTGCGATTTCTTCAATTCGCTCAAACTGTGGCTTAACGCTTTTTTCACAGGAATCTATTAAGTTTATAATTTCGTCCGATACCCCGAACTGTTCCTTCAAAAATTCATTCTTTCCCATACTAAACCTCTTTTCCCAAATTTATATTATACACCCAAACCTATGCTATTGCAAGGCTTATTTTGCACAAAATAATTGAGTTTTTAAAAGGTTTATGATACAATGTTTTAAAAGCGAGGTGAGGTGTGTGAAAAACGAGCTTATGTCCGCCTGTAAGCTGTGTCCGAGAGAATGCGGTGCAGACAGAAATTCAGGCAAAACCGGATTTTGCGGTGCGGATAACAGAATAAAAGTAGCAAGATGTTCACTGCATTTTTGGGAAGAACCTTGCATATCGGGTGATAAAGGCTCGGGGACTGTTTTCTTTTCACATTGTACCTTAAAGTGTGTGTACTGCCAGAACTATAAAATCAGTACACAAAATCAAGGCAGATTTGTGACGGAAGAGGAACTTTCGGATATGTTTTTAGACCTGCAAAACCAGGGTGCATTGAATATCAACTTAGTAACACCTACTCATTATGTACCCAACATCATTTATGCGTTAAAACTTGCAAAACAAAAGGGGCTCACGCTACCCGTTCTTTATAACACAAGCGGATATGAAACTCCCGAAACCCTTGAGTTGCTGCGGGGTTATGTAGATATTTTCCTGCCCGATTTTAAATATTTCAGCGAAGCTTACGCTCAAAAGTATTCAGGTGCAAAAAACTATCCCGAAGTAGTTAAAAAGGCAATAGATAAGATGTTTGAACTGGTGGGTAAATGCCGTTTTGACGATGACGGCATAATAAAAAAAGGCGTTATTGTGCGTCATTTAATGCTACCAGGCTTAGAAGATGATACGAAAAATATTTTGAAATATCTTTATGAAACTTATGGTGACGATATTTTCTTAAGCATTATGAGCCAGTATACCCCGCTTGATACTTTGCCTGAGGATTTCCCCGAGCTTGCGACCACAATTGATATGGCGGTTTATGATAAAGTGCTTGATTTTGCGGTCAACATAGGCATTGAAAACGCCTTTATTCAGGAAGAAGAATCCGCCAACGAAAGCTTTATTCCGGATTTCTGGAGTGAATAGAAAAGCAGCAAGGTCTATTTCCTTACTGCTTTTCTTATGTATTGAAATACTTTTTTCTTTGATTTGATTTTAAAACATTTTTTTATTATGGTCTTAGTAGTTTGTATAAAACCGTAGAACGCGTCGTGTATCCAATAGAATATTACCCTCAAAAACGAATAATTATTATTAATGACATCCACTGCACATTTATATTTCATCATGGTGGTGCCTTTGTTTCCTAAATGCCATAAAAGGTAATTACCACTTTTCTCACCTTTTTGTTTTAGTTTATTATTTTTCATATTTGCAGATACATTTTTATAATTAAGAAATATAAAGCACTTGAAATCAGAAGGCAATTCTATAGGAGGAACCTTTTCCAAAGCCATAGCCAAAGCTAAAATTGGCTCGTCTGCCGGTTCTTTAAAATAAGCAAAGCTATATTTTTGATAATTATCTTTTATTTCTAAACATCGTTGATATATCTTTTGCGTAGTATCATCATTTCTAAAGAAAGTAATTCCACTATGCATACTTGGAATGAAATCAACCTGATTTTTATACTCTCCAATACCATCAAGTGTGAACCATCCACTATTTGAAGTTATATCCAACACTTTTCCCGGGCAACTAACACCTTTGCTCGGCATATAATTAAAAAGTATATTTATATCATTAAAAACCAAGCTATCCGCATCCAAAAAAATATTTTCATCAAATGGTGCACTACTAAGCATTTTAAGTTTGTCCAAATAGGAATTGGTTGGATTATCAATTATTATTGTTTTGTCAAACATTTTTGTATATTCATTTTCCCTATCTGATATAATGCAAAAAGGAAGCGGATCGTCCGTCGTATATCTATAAGAAAGAAGAAGGTTACGTGCCATCTTATAGTATTTCAAGTCACCAGTTGCTATGGTTACAAAACCTTTTGTTATCATTAGTGAATACCTCCTGTTTCTATAGCTATTATAAAAAAGTCTGCGTAAACTTTGTCAATAACCGTTATAGATTAAGCCATGTGTATGTTTCTTTAAAAAGCAGCCTAATATAACATCATTAAATTTTTTATAGTAACACATCTACATAATAACACTGTACAACACCTATTGTCAACGTTAAATAGCCTTTTTTATACAATATTAGTGAATTGAGCAATGATATTGACAAAAATCCAAGATAAATTGCAGCATTATCAAATAGGCATTTAATTTAAAACGTAAAAACACTTTGGAAAATTCCAAAGTGTTTTTACGTTTTAAAATTACTTATTCATTGCTTCTTCTACAGCAACTGCAACAGCAACTGTCATACCAACCATTGGGTTGTTACCAGCACCGATCAAGCCCATCATTTCAACGTGAGCCGGAACTGATGAAGAACCTGCGAACTGAGCGTCACT
>JAZOVJ010000004.1:0-4609 GCA_045658645.1 Clostridia bacterium
TCATTATATCACATAATTGTCTTTTTTGCAATAAAGTTATTGTTTTTATGCTGAAATAGTGGTACAATAAAATGAGATAAATATGTACTTTGGAGAGATATAATGGACAAATCGGTTTTTAAAACTCTTGAGTTTGACAAAGTTTTAGATAGACTTGCAGGCTTTACTGAATCGGAGGCGGTGAAAAAGAGGATTTTGGCTCTTTGCCCACACGCTTCTCTTTTAGATGCCCAAAACGCACAAAAAGAAACAACAGAAGCGGTTAACACTTGCTTAAAGCTCGGAAATCCGCCTGTTAATTTCAGCGTACGGGATATTACGGGTGCCGTTAAACGCAGTGAAATCGGCGGACTTTTGAGTCCTTTGGATTTACTTTCTGTGTCACGGGTTTTATATGTGGCGAGAAGAATAAAGTCATACATCGGTGACGCCGGCGAGGACGCTGTAATTTTACACGGTTTGGCAGACGGAATTGTGACACAAAAACATTTGGAGGACAGTATCAATTCCGCAATTTTATCCGAAACGGAAATTGCTGACGATGCATCGGCAGACCTTTTTTCAATCCGCCGTAAAATGAAGACACTAAATGCAAAAATTCGCGAAAGCCTTGATAATATGATACGTTCTGAAACATATAAAAAGTATCTTCAGGACCCTATCGTAACAATCCGCTCCGACAGATACGTTCTTCCCGTAAAGTCTGAATACAGAGCCGAAATTGCGGGCATTGTCCACGACACTTCACGCGGCGGAGGAACTTTATTCATCGAGCCGATGAGCGTGGTTAATTTAAATAACGAAATCCGTGACCTTATGAACAAAGAACAGCTTGAGATTGAAAAAATCCTTGCAACGCTGTCCGCCGAGGTTTCGGAAAATTCAGGTATTATCCTGTCTGCTTATGACATTGTAACAAGCCTTGATTTTATATTCTGTAAGGCGAAGCTTTCCTTTGATATGAACGGGACAGAGCCGATTTTAAATGACAAGGGAATTATCCGTTTCAAAAAAGCGCGCCATCCTTTAATTGCAAAGGACAAGGTGGTTGCAAACGATATTTCATTGGGTGACGGCTTTGATACTCTGGTTATAACCGGTCCTAACACCGGCGGTAAGACCGTAACCTTAAAGACAATAGGGCTTTTCTCAATTATGGCGGCAGCAGGCCTGCACATTTCGGCAAATGACGAAAGCAAGGCGGCACTGTTTAAGAAGTTTTTTGCCGACATCGGTGACGAGCAAAGTATCGAGCAGAGCCTTTCAACGTTCTCGTCACATATGGTTAAGATTGTGAAGATTATAGAAGAAGTGGATTCCGATTCCCTTGCTCTGTTTGACGAGCTTGGTGCAGGAACTGACCCGACTGAAGGTGCAGCGCTTGCCATTTCGGTTTTAGAGCATCTTCGTGCATTCGGTGCATCAACCGTTGCCACAACCCATTACAGCGAGTTAAAGCTTTTTGCATTAACAACGGACGGTGTTGAAAATGCCTCCTGTGAGTTTGATGTTGATTCACTAAAGCCAACCTACAAGCTTTTAATCGGCGTTCCGGGGAAATCAAACGCATTCGCAATTTCAAAAAGGCTTGGCTTATCCGATGCGGTAATTTCACGTGCTTATGAGATTTTAAGCGATGAAGACGTCAAATTTGAGGATGTTATCACAGACCTTGAACAGTCAAGACGCGAGGCACAGTCTGAAAAGGAATACGCAAAGCGCATGAAATCAGAGCTTTCTGACTTAAAGGCAGAAATCGAGGCAGAGCGCAAGAAGTTAAAAGAGTCCAAGTCCCGAATTTTAGAGGACGCAAGACGTGAGGCAAAAATTATTATTATGGAGGCAAAGGAAGAATCCAACGCCATTATAAAAGACCTTGAACGTATGCGGATTGAGGGCAAAACCGCCAATATTTCTGATAAGGTACAGAAAAGCCGTGATAAACTTAAAAAACGTGAAGAGTCTATCGACAAGGCTATGAAACGAAGTGCCGAGCCACGAAAGACATATCGTGAACCGATAAAGAACTTAAAAGTTGGCGAAACGGTGAAGCTTATAGATATGGACCAGACTGCAACAGTTTTGAAATTGCCTGATAACAAGGGAATGGTGCGTGTTCAGGCAGGTATTATGAAAACAGACGTTCATATTTCAAACCTTGAACGTGTTAAGGATAATTCCACAAAAGAACTGACGGAAAAATACGTTAGGTCAACAAATGCATATCAGTCAAAGACCAAGAACGTTTCAACCGAGATTGACGTTCGCGGTCAGCTTCCCGAAGAAGCATTAATGAACGTGGAAAAGTTTATAGACGACTGCTATTTAGCAGGCATTTCGCCTGTTACCGTTATCCACGGAAAAGGCACAGGCGTTTTGAGAAAAGCCGTTGGCGATATGCTAAAGCGCAGTAAATACGTAAAATCGTCCCGCCCGGGAAAGTTCGGCGAGGGTGAGATGGGCGTTACAATAGTAGAGCTTAAGTGAGGGTAATATGGCGAAGAAGAAACCGATTGTGACAAATGCAATGAGACAGCTTGCATCTGCA
Source organism: Clostridia bacterium (assembly GCA_045658645.1). GTDB lineage: Bacteria > Bacillota > Clostridia > UBA1381 > UBA1381 > UBA1738. Next base: position 2,549 of record JAZOVJ010000004.1, read on the forward strand.
AAAATACCATTTGAAAGTGTAGAATATGAGGTGGACGAGGTTGGCGACAACTTCGGTGTTACCATTGCGGAGCTTACGGGGATACCTTGCGAGCAGTCCTTTAAGACTCTGGTGGCAAAAGGTAACGAGGTTATAACCGTCTGCGTGCCGGTTGACTGTGAGGTTGACCTTAAGAAGCTTGCACAGGCATCGGGCAACAAAAAGGTGGAAATGATTTCGGTTAAAGACCTTTTGGGGCTTACGGGATATGTCCGTGGCGGTGTTTCGCCTATCGGTATGAAGAAAAAGTACCCCACCTATATCCACGAAAGCTGTCTTTTGTTTGATAAAATGGCGGTTTCAGGCGGCACCTGCGGGGTGACCCTGCTTTTGTCACCGCAGGATTTGATAAAAACAACCGATGCCGTAACCTGCGACATCATTAAGGAGTGATAGCTATGAATATTTTCAAGAAAGCTGATATTTTAATCCCAAAGGATATTGATTTTTCAAAGTGGAGCGTTGTTGCCTGCGACCAGTACACCTCACAACCGGAATACTGGGACGAGGTTAAGACTTTTGTCGGCACAGAACCTTCTGCGCTTAATATAGTTTTCCCTGAAGCCTTCTTATCGGAAGGTGATGGAAGAATTGCAAAGATAAATGCTACAATGGAGGAATATATTTCAGGCGGTATCTTTGAAGAGTGTCTTGACTCTATGATTTACGTTGAAAGAACAATGGCAAACGGCAAGACTCGAAAGGGCATCATCGGTTGCGTTGACCTTGAGGAATACGATTTCTCTGTTGGTTCAAAAAGCAAAATCCGCGCCACAGAGGGTACAGTTTTAGAGCGTATTCCGCCAAGAGTAAAAATCCGCGAAAATGCATCCTTGGAGCTTCCACACGTTATGCTTTTGATTGACGATAAGGACAAAACCGTAATTGAACAAACGGAAAAGGGCGAGCTTATCTATGATTTTGATTTGATGCAAAACAGCGGTCACTTAAAAGGCTACCTACTTTCCGATTTTGAGGCAGAGCGTATACTCGGTGCAATTTCCGAGCTTGACGAAAATGCCGATGGTAACCTTTTATTTGCAGTTGGTGACGGAAATCACTCACTTGCCACAGCAAAAACCTGTTGGGAAAACTTGAAGCCTGAACTTTCAGAAGAAGAGCGGGAAAACCACCCTGCAAGATTTTGTCTTGTAGAAATCGAAAATATCCACGATGATGCGTTGGAGTTTGAGCCGATACACAGGGTTGTGTTTAATGTTGAACCCGAAAAATTACTTGCTGATTTTGTCGCATACTACCCTGATACAGAAGAAACTGACAACGGCGGTCAGCATATTGAATATACATATAAGAATAAAAAGGGCAACCTGTTCGTTAAAAATTCACCGTCTGCCCTCTGTGTAGGAACACTTCAGAAGTTCCTTGACGAAAAAGGCTACGAAGTTGACTACATTCACGGTGCTGACGTTACCGAAAGGCTTTCACAAGCCGAAAACACCATCGGCTTCCTTTTGCCCGCAATGGAAAAATGCGACCTGTTCCGTGGCGTAATTGCGGACGGGGCTCTTCCGAGAAAGACTTTCTCTATGGGCGAAGCAGAAGACAAGCGTTTCTACTTTGAGGCAAAGAAAATCAAATAACTTGACCTTTTGGATTTTTTCTGCTATAATAACCCAGATGTAATTATTTTTTAAGGAGATGTTTATGGAGTATTTATCAAAAGTTTCCATAAAAGAAAAGGTTCGCCGTGACCACGTTATTAAGATTTCATCGGTGGGGTCGGTCAGCCTTTTGGGACTTGTTCTTGGTATATACAACCTTACTGTCGGCAATTTCTTATTTGCACTGTGGTATGCGCTGGCGTTCCTGCTTGGTCTTTCTTACGTAATCATAAGAATAAACGCCTGCTTCCCTACCTTTATTGCAACAGACGGCGAAAAGGTTGTTTTATCCCGATGGAAAAACGGAATTATGCCATATACTCTTCCGGAAAAGCCTACTTTTATATCTGATTTCATTCCGGAAAAGGTTAATACAAGCGAAATTGCTATGGAGGATATA
>JAZOVJ010000005.1:0-16875 GCA_045658645.1 Clostridia bacterium
TTCGATATGTCGGGCGAAAAGGAAAATTTAACGCTCAACTATCAATCTCAGGCAGGCGATGCGTTAACGCAAGAGGAAATCAAGGAAAAATACCTCGCACTGTTTGAAGAAAAATTAAGTTACGAAAAGGAACGCTTTTTATCGCTTTACGGAGCGCATAAGGACGATTTTAACGTTCATATAAACAAAAAAAGCGCGAAAATGTATGCGTCACAGGGTCAGCAAAGAAGTATCGTGCTTGCATTGAAGCTTGCGGAGGGTGAGCTGTCTTATAAGCTTACCGGAGAATATCCCGTGTTTTTGCTCGACGATATCTTGTCGGAATTGGATAAGGACAGAAAAGAGTATATTTTGTCGAAAACTACGGGCAGACAGGTTATTATTACTGGTTGCGAAAGCGAAATTTTTGAAAGCAAAGGCAATAAAATTTTTGTCCGCGACGGCGTGGTTAATCAAATAGGATAAAAAATGAGATATATTCAATTAGAAAAAGGCGAAAGCATAGACAAAAGAACGGTTATCGGGATTTTCGATATCGAAACGGCGAGTATGTCAAGCGCGACGAAGGATTTGTTTCGGCGGAAAGAAGACGAACACGGTGTTGTCAGTTTAAGCAACGATTTACCGAAAAGTTTTGTGCTGTGCGACGGCGAATACAGCGATACGATTTATATAAGCGGTCTTTCGACCGAAAGTATAAAAAAACGTACCGAATATTAAAATTTCAAATTAAACAATAACAAACGATAGAAAAAACAACCCTCGCGGTGAGGAGTTAACAAATCTGTCGCGCCAACAACGCGATATTAAAAAAATAACACACGATAGAGAAAACAACTCTCGCGGTGAAGACATATCAAATCTGTCGTGCCAACAACGCGATATTGAAAAAAATCGGAGATGAAAAAAATGGATGAAATTAAGAATGAAGTAATGAGTCCGGTTGAGGAGAATTACGGTGACAGTCAAATACAGGTGCTTGAAGGGCTTGAAGCGGTAAGAAAACGTCCCGGTATGTATATCGGTTCAACCTCATCAGCGGGTCTTCACCATCTTGTATATGAGATTGTGGATAACTCAATTGACGAGGCGCTTGCCGGATACTGTACGGAAATTAAGGTAGACATAAACGCCGATAACTCAGTTACCGTTATTGATAACGGACGTGGCATCCCTGTTGGTATTCACCCGACAGAAGGAATCCCGACTGTTCAGGTTGTACTTACAATTTTGCACGCAGGAGGTAAGTTCGGCGGTGGCGGATATAAGGTATCAGGCGGTCTTCACGGCGTTGGTTCATCTGTTGTTAACGCCCTTTCTGAAAAGCTTGAGGTAGAGGTGTCAGACGGAAAACATATCCACTACCAGAGCTATGAAAGAGGTAAGCCGACCTGTGAGCTTAAAGTAATCGGCGATACAGACAAGACAGGTACAAAAATTACATTCAAGCCGGACGGCGAGATTTTTGAAACTCTTATTTTCGATTATGATATACTTTATAAGCGTTTGCAGGAACAGGCATACTTAAACCGAGGTATCAAGATTATCTTCACAGACAAGCGTGTGGCAGAGCCTGAAAGCGTTACTCTTTATGCTGAGGGCGGTATCAAGGAATTTGTGCTTGATGCCAACAAAAATAAGGACCCTTTGCACGATGATGTAATCTACTTTGAGGCAACAAGAAACGATATGATTGTTGAAGTTGCTATGCAGTATACCGATGCGTACAGCGAGGCTATTATGAGTTTTGCCAACAATATCCGTACTATTGACGGCGGTATGCACGAAACAGGATTTAAGTCAGGACTTACACGTGTTATTAACGATTATGCAAGAAGCCATAATATGTTAAAGGAAAAGGAAGCAAACCTTTCCGGTGAAGATACCCGTGAAGGTCTTACAGCTATCATCAGCGTAAAAGTATCCGAGGCACAGTTCGAGGGTCAGACCAAGACAAAGCTTGGTAACTCCGAGGCAAGAACCTTGGTTGAAAATGCTCTAAATGACAAGTTCTCAGCATTTTTGGAGGAAAACCCAAGAGTTGCAAAGGCTATTATAGATAAAACACTGACGGCTTCCCGTGCAAGAGAAGCGGCAAGAAAAGCCCGTGAGGCAACTCGTAAGAGTGCGCAAGGCTCAAATGCATCTCTTCTTGGAAAACTTGCAAGATGTGCAGATGAAGGCGCAGATTACGCTGAAATCTATATTGTCGAGGGAGATTCTGCGGGGGGCAGCGCAAAGCAGGGCAGAAACAGAAGATTCCAGGCAATCCTGCCGCTTTGGGGTAAGATGCTGAATGTTGAAAAATCACGTATTGATAAGGTTTATTCCAACGAAAAGCTGCTTCCTATAATTCAGGCATTAGGAGCGGGAATCGGCGAGGAATTTGATATTACAAAGCTTAAATACGGTAAAATCATCATTATGGCCGATGCGGACGTTGACGGTTCTCATATCAGAACACTTCTTTTGACGTTCTTCTTCAGATATATGAGACCTCTTATTGAAAACGGAAACGTCTACCTTGCACAGCCACCGCTATATAAGGTGTTTAAGGGCAAGAACCAGAACCTTGTTGAAAAGTTTGCTTATTCAGATGATGAGCGAAATGTACTTTTAGCTGAAATGGGACCTGGGGCAAAGGTTCAGAGATATAAGGGTCTTGGTGAAATGGACCCGCCTGAGCTTTGGGAAACAACAATGAACCCTGAAACAAGAACAATGCTCAGAGTTGAATTGGAGGACGCTATTGCGGCTGACCAGATTTTCACAATTTTGATGGGCGATAAGGTTGAGCCAAGACGTGAATTTATTGAAAAACACGCTAAATATGTTTCTAACCTGGATATTTAATAGGTATGGTAAAAACCGCATTAAAAACCGCAAAGATTGTCTTTGCGGTTTTTTGGGGGATGAAAATGCGGTTGCGAAGAAAAGTTACTGATTTTTTACCAAAAAGCTCTTGACAATGATTTTTTTCTGTGGTATACTAATCAGGACTTATGCGGGAGTGGCTCAGTGGTAGAGCGTCACCTTGCCAAGGTGAACGTCGCGAGTTCGAATCTCGTCTTCCGCTCCAATTGAGAAACACCTGCTTTATTGAGCAGGTGTTTTTTTGCCCGAAAAATTAAGTGGGGTGCGAAAATGAAACCGATACTGGAGTCGGTATTTCCGTTTGCGAAGAATACGCAAATCGGGGGATACCACATCGAAAATGTCAAAGTATCAAAGCATTTAAGAAAGATGCAGGTTATTGTAACAGAAGACCTTTCAGATACCGAAAAAGCAGTAGCTGAAAAGTTTTTAAAAGAACACTTGCGTCTTTTTAACGTGTCCGTAATTTCAAAATCTGAAATCATAGAAGATGTTATTACAGAAACTGAGGGCGAGGCTGACGGAGAAGAAAAGAAGCAGGTGGCAGTGCGACCTAAAAGAATTGTGCGTGACCTTGGAAATGCAAAGCCCGGTGACGTTATATACGGAAAATCCATACGCGCACCGCTTATGCCGATTTCGGCCATAAACGAAAATTCCACCGTTGTCTGCTTTGAGGGAACGGTTTTCGGGTATGAAACAAAGGAAATCAAGAGCAAAAAGACCGGCAAGGAATTTACTCTTGTTATGCTTGACGTGACCGATTTTGAGGACTCAATTTCCGTTCAGTTCTTTATAGAAACCAAAGAGGGCAGCGAGGAAGCAGTAGCAAACGTCAAAAAGGCTTTTGGTAAGGTTAATAAAAGCGTGGAAAAAGGCGGGCTTAAAGCGGGTGTTTACGTAACAATCCGAGGAAAAGCGCAGTATAACGACTATGCAAGAGAAGTGGTTGTTATGGCAAATTCCGTATGCTATGGCGAGCCGCCTGAAGCGAGAATGGATAACAGCGAGAAAAAAAGGGTGGAGCTTCATCTGCATACACAGATGTCACAGATGGATGCGGTGTCATCTGCAGGCGCTCTGATTGACCGTGCGGCAGCCTGGGGTCATACTGCTATTGCAATAACCGACCACGGTGTTGTGCAATCCTATCCCGATGCATTAAAAGCGTCCGGCAACAACGAGAAAATCAAGGTCATTTACGGTGTTGAAGGGTATCTGGTAGACGACAGCGCAAGGATAACCGAGAACGTATCCAAAAATAACAACAGATTTGTTGTGTTTGATATAGAAACCACAGGACTTAACAAAGACACAGAAGAAATAACCGAAATCGGCGCAGTTTTGGTGGAAGACGGGAAGATAACGAAAAAATGGGGAACTTTTGTAAACCCGGAAAAACCTATTCCTGCAAAAATCAGCGAGCTTACATCAATTACTGACGATATGGTTGCGGATGCACCAAAAATCGGCGAGGCATTACCGGAATTTTTCGAGTTTTCAGAGGGTGCTGTTTTGGTTGCACACAATGCCAAATTTGATACGGGGTTTATTAAGGAAAAGGCGAAAAAGTGCGGTTTAGAATACAATTTTGGGCATTTAGACACACTTATGCTTGCAAAATGTCTGTATCCTGACCTTGCAAACTACCGACTTAATACACTAACCAAGCATCTTAACGTGGTGTTGGAAAATCATCATCGTGCCGTTGACGATGCAAAGGCTACTGCCGATATTTTTGTTAAGATGTTAGAAGAGCTAAAGCTTCAGGGAAAAGAAGACATAACGACTTTAAACGAAAGCTTTGATATGCGTGCAGCAGCAAAGAGGAACCGTGCAAATCATATCATACTTCTTGCAAAAAATCTTCAGGGCGTGCGGCATATTTATGAGATGGTGACAAAGTCACACCTTGAATATTTCTTCAGAACCCCAAGGCTTCCGAGAAGTCTTATTGAGGAAAAACGGGATGGACTTATCATTGGTTCTGCCTGTGAAGCAGGCGAGCTTTTCAGTGCGGTTGTGAACAATGAGCCGGACGAGGTTATTGAGAAAATTGTGAGCTTTTACGATTATCTTGAAATTCAGCCTATCGGCAATAACGAGTATATGATACGGTCTGATGAGTTCCCGCACATAAATACAGATGAGGATTTGCAGGATTTGAACCGTAAAATTGTAGCACTTGGCGAAAAGTATAACAAGCCTGTTGTTGCTACCTGTGACGTGCATTTTATGGACCCGGAAGGTGCAGATTACAGACGTATTCTTATGCACTATAAGGGATTTTCCGATGCGGACAATCAGGCACCGCTATATTTCAGAACAACCGAGGAAATGCTTGAAGAATTTGCATATTTAGGCAAGGAAAAGGCGTACGAGGTGGTTGTTACCAATACCAACTTAATTGCCGATATGGTAGAGCCGGTGCGGCCAATTCCGACAACAAAATGCCCGCCGGTTATTGACGGTGCGAAAGAGGGAATTGTTAACGATTCTATGACAAAGGCAAAGGCGATTTACGGCGACCCGCTTCCTGAGGTGGTTCAGAAGCGACTTGATAAAGAGCTTTATTCCATTACAACCTACGGCTTTTCTGTGATGTATAAAATCGCTCAGGAGCTTGTTAGAAAGTCGCTTTCTGACGGATATTTGGTGGGTTCACGAGGTTCTGTGGGTTCGTCTTTCGTGGCGTTCTTATCGGATATTACCGAGGTTAACTCGCTTCCTGCTCACTATATCTGCCCTAACTGTAAGAATTTTGAGCTTGTCGGCAGTGATACCGGTATTTCCGGTTGCGACTTGCCTGATAAGGTCTGCCCTGTTTGCGGAACAGACTACAAAAAGGACGGGCATGACATCCCGTTTGAAACATTTTTGGGATTTAAGGGCGATAAGGAGCCGGATATTGACCTTAACTTTTCCGGCGAATACCAGCCGACCATACACAAATACACAGAAACCTATTTCGGCGAGGGACACGTGTTCCGTGCCGGGACAATCGGTACTGTGGCGGAAAAAACCGCTTTTGGATACGTTAAAAAATATGCAGAGGAAAAGGGAATCAGCATACGAAATGCTGAAATGAAGCGTCTTGCAACGGGTTGCGTTGGCGTAAAACGTACGTCAGGACAGCACCCCGGAGGAATTATCGTTGTGCCTTATACCAACGATATTCACGAGTTCTGCCCTGTGCAGCATCCTGCAGATGACGTGAAATCCACTATTGTAACAACACATTTTGATTATCACTCAATCGACCAGAACCTTTTGAAGCTGGACGAACTTGGTCACGATGACCCGACAGTAATCAGAATGCTTGAGGATTTGACGGGCGTTGATGCAAAAACTATTCCTCTTGGCGATAAAAAGACATTGAGCCTTTTCACATCCAACGAGGCACTTAACATAATAGACGGAGAGAATATCGGAACAGAGCTTGGAACTTACGGAATACCTGAATTTGGTACGAAGTTTGTTCGACAGATGCTTGAAGATACAAAGCCGGAAAAGTTTTCAGAGCTTGTCAGAATTTCCGGTCTTTCGCACGGGACTGATGTGTGGCTTGGAAATGCACAGGAGCTTATCCGCCAGGGACTTTGCGACCTTTCACATTCAATCTGTGCCCGTGACGATATTATGATTTACCTGATTGCCTGCGGAGTTGAGGCGGGTCACGCATTTAAGATAATGGAAAACGTACGAAAAGGTAAGGGACTGTCGGCAGAAGATGAAGAGGCTATGAAAGCGGCAGGTGTACCCGACTGGTATATGGATTCCTGTAAGAAAATCAAGTATATGTTCCCGAAAGCCCACGCAGTTGCCTACGTAACTATGGCATTCAGAATAGCATGGTTTAAGGTGTACTATCCCGAAGCGTTCTATATTGCATATTTCTCGGTACGAGCTGATGATTTTGATGCATCAATTATGACAAAGGGAATAGGCGTTGCCCGAAAAGCGATAGAGGAGCTTTTTGAGAAAAAGAATAACGGCACAATTACTCCGAAAGAGGAGAACCTTATGCCGATACTTGAGATTTGTATTGAAATGTATGCAAGAGGTGTGGGATTTATCCCAATCGACCTTTATAAGTCAGAGGCTACTAACTTTGTGCCTACGCCGGAGGGTATTCTTCCACCGCTTAATGCATTGCCGGGAATGGGTGACAATGCAGCAAGGGCAATAGTTGATGCAAGAGCTGACGGCGAGTTCAGGACGATTGAAGATTTCAGGACAAGGACAGGTGTAACCAAAACCATCATTGAAATGTTGGTCGAAGAGGGTTGCCTTGACATCCCGGAAACTGACCAGGTATCTTTATTTGATTAAAAAAAACGGCTATATAAAAGCCGTTTTTTTTGTTTACATATTTCTTGCATCTAAAAGATAGGTGTTTCCGTCTTTTGTAGTAACTTTCCATACAGGAATAAGCGTCGCTGATTTATGATATGACGCCTTATCAAAAATGTTATAGCCAAGTTCTATTTCAGTAATTTCGGCAGGGGTTTTAATATCAGGTATAAAGTCGATAAGTGCAGATGTTATACTCTTGATGTTATTATTGCTGTTTGGCGATTCGATTTCGTTGAACCATATTCCCGAAACTGAGGTTATACCGCTTTTTGAAAGCTCTACTAAAACCTGGGAATTAAAAATCGTCAGCGAATTGGCACGGTTTTTCAATGTAACCGTATAGCCTTTATCTGTATCTTTTGTGGTAATGTCAGCGTTATCAAGGCAGAAGCCCAACTGCTGAAGACTTGATATTGTAATATCCTTTGCCATTTTTGCATCGGTTACGGGTATTGTGTCAGTGATTGCGTCAAGCATCGGATTTTTAACAAAATTAAACCTGTCACCAAAGAAAGTAAGCTTTCCTGCTAAACTCTCATAACCAAATTCCACAGGTGAGAAGTCTGTTCCTAAAACCTTTTTTGCAAATTCTTCGTAGTCAGAAACCACATTTTCTGCCTCAGCGTGCATAACTCCCGGTATTTTCTGCGGAATTATGGAAGCGTCTACAGTTATGCCGTTGTTTTTAAGGACTTTCACTGTGGACTCTATCACTTCGGGTGAAATGGTAGAAGAGGCATATTTGGAAGTCAGATAGGTTGCAAGGAGAAAAATGTCCGTGCAAAGAAACAGAATTATAAGAATGGTTTTCACTCTGCCCCAGTTCATAACATTCCTCCTTTATTATTCTGCTATAATGTTATCAATTTCGATATACCAGTCAAGAGCCTTTTCTCCGCTTTCCATATCATCTATATAAGCAGGGAACATTTTCCTTATATTAATCTGGTTCATAGAAGACTGATATTTTGCAATTATGTTATCAAGCGCCTCGATATAAAGCGGTGAAGAGCCGGCATAATCCTGTGGGATATAGCGTCTTAAAATTTGGGAATATTCTGTGATATATCCGTTGTTAACGCTAACTTTTACAGCATTATTTTCTTCATATTTAACGGGAATTCCGTTGACATTATAGTCAAAAGTGAAACTATGGGCATTATCCTCAGTAAGCGGAGAGGTTAAACTCATTTCTGTATTCTGATTAATGGAAAGGTTAACAGCATCGATGAATTCAGCAACTGCTGAAACGTTTTCAAATGTACCGGTTGTGTTTGTTGAAAGCTTAATTCCGGCATCGCTTGCGGAGAATGTAAGAATGCCGTTTGTGGATATTTTCAGAATACCTGTATTTTCAACAAAAACCAAGGTGCCGTCCGCCTCTGTGTATCGCCACATAGAGTTAGGGTTTATGGAGAATGCAGATAAAATCTGATTAACGGTTCTTTGGTTTATTTCATTCTCTTTGATAACGGGGTTTTCGGAATATACAACATCTGCCGAAACAGAGTCGGAGTAAATCGGAATCATTGGGGCAAGGATGGTTTTCTGACTACCAAATTCCTTGTCAAAGTTAAGGTCGAAAGAATAGTTTATTACTGACTGTTTTTCAGCATCCGTCCGGAGTACATTTTCGATGATTGTCGGTACGTCCTGTGACTGAGCTTCAATTTTGTAAAATGTACCGTTGTCATTTACATAAACATTACCATTTTCCTCGATAACAATGTCAGAAAAATTTTTGAATGCAGCTTCGTTTCGGTTAATGCCTAAAAGACCGGAAAAATTCCTTGCCGAATAGGAGGTTGGGTAGGAAAGGTATATCGACTTTCCTGTTAGTGCTGAATACCAGTTTTCGGCGGACACTTGTGCAATATTACGTGCAGGCTTTGAAAAAGCGGATTTTAAAATATTGTTCGCCACAGAGTAAATCCCCTTGAATTCAGGTGATTTTCTCAAATACTCAAATCGGCTGGATTGATAGCCGGTATTTACTATTATGCGCTCGGGGGCTGTAAGGTCATCTGCTATGCTATGGTCGGATTTCTTCAAATTTGTTCCTATATTAAAAAAGTTATAGCCCGTAGGCCATAACTTTTCGTCAACTAATATTTTTTCGGCCAGTACGAGAGAAAAAGCAACAAGTATAACAAGTATGAAACTTTTAAGTCGCTCTTTCATCATAGTAAGACCTCATTATCTTAAGAAATTCAAAATGTTTATTGTAACGCTCTTCAGTCTGTCAACGGTACTCTTCTTAACCTTTGAAATTTCGATATTAACAACCTGGGTTGTTGTTCCGTTTTCTGCATACACAACGAAAGTGTTGCTGTCATTTGGTAAATCCACGACAGAAGAATAAAGACCGCTTGCACCGATTTGCTGTGCTGACTTGATAATCATACAATCTTCTGTTCCCGGAACCTGCCTGTAGATACGAATTGTTGTACCTTGAGGCCCTACTGCAGAAATTGTATAAGTTCTGTCAGAAGTTGAAGCAGAAAGTGTCTGCGGACGCTTTATATATATTAACTCTGTTGAGTTACCTTGTGCGGACACAGGAATCTGTGTTTCATAAGCCGCAAAGGAAACAGCCTGTACCGAAAACAGCATCAAAGCCGCAATCAGCATAGAAATGATTTTCTTTTTCATTTTATATAACAACCCTTTCAAATCTGTGAAAACCAAACGGATGTGTCGGAATTTTTAGACATAATCCTTATCTTACAATACATAGTATACCACAACTGTATTACAAAGCCATTACACAGGATTTAAAATAAGATAACAATTATATTGGTACAGAAATGATTACCTCTGTTCCTTCACCAACGTCACTTGCGATGGAAATATTACCGCCGAGCTGGTTCATAATCTGCTTTGCAATAGCAAGACCAAGACCGGTTCCGCCTGTTTCACGGGAGCGTGCCTTATCAACACGGTAGAATCTTTCAAAAATTCTTGGAAGGTTTTCTTTCGGGATACCGATACCGTTGTCACGTACCTTTATAAAGGCGTCCTTATAAAGAGTACCGAAATAAACGTCAATTTTTCCGCCCTCCGGAGTGTATTTGATTGCGTTTGAAATTATATTTATAACAACCTGTTCTAATTTGTCACGGTCACTCAAAACTACAGAGTTTTCACTCGGAGCGTGAAGAAGCAGGGTTTGATGCTTTTCCTTGGCAGAGAAGAACATACGTTCAACAACGCTTGACAAGAAGTCAGAAAGGTCAATCTGCTCGAACGGTCTTATTTCATACTGGCCTTCATCAAGTCTTGACAGAGTGAGAAGGTCTTTTACGATTCGTGTCATTCTGTCCGCCTCGTTTGCGATTGTTCCCAAAAATCTGATATGCATTTCTTCGTCATACGGCATATCTATAAGGGTTTCGGCGTATGACTTTACGGTTGTAAGCGGAGTTCTTAACTCATGGGACACGTTTGCCACAAACTCACGGCGTGAAAATTCAAGCTTTTGCTGGCTTGTAATATCGTGCATCACAACTAAAATACCGCCGATTTTGTTCTCGATTTTAAACGGAGCAAAAGAAAAACGGATAATCTTGTCTTTAATGGTCGCCTGACGCTCGGTTTTATCCTCGTCATTTATATATATGAGACTGCCCATTGAAATATCAGCGTCAATTTCTTTAAAGAAGGTATCAAATTTGATGTCGTCATAAAACTGCCTGCCAATCATTTTCTTGGCTTTCGGGTTTATGTGGATAAGCTCGCCTTTTGTGTTAAAAGCGAGAATTCCGTCTGTCATATTATTTAAGATAGTTTCTACCTTATTCTTTTCAGAATTTACTTCTTCCATTGTACTTGCAAGCGCCGAGGACATATAAGCAAAGGTGTTGCTCAAAATTCCCAACTCGTCTTTTGCATCGGTAGGCTGTGCTGATGCAAATTCGCCGGACGCAATTCTTTCAGCAACTCCGGTAAGGTTGCGGATTGGCTTTGTTATAGTACGGCTGAAGAAGAAACTCAAAATAATTGCAATACATACAGAAACCAAAAGTGCTTCAATCAAGATGAAAAGCACGTTACGTGTAACGGAGTTAACCTCGTTTTTTGTGTCCTTGATATAAGCTATATAGCGTGCCTCACCGTTTGAAGTTATTGGAATGGCATAGTCCATATAGTTTTTTTCGGTGTCGGAGGTGTTGCCGTTTTTGCCTGCCATAGCAGTGATTATATTATCGCTTTTTTCAAGATTTGCACTTTTTGACGGGTCGGAGGAATGAATAACAGCTCCGGTTTTAGCGTCTAAAATGGCGTAAAAACGATAGGTGTCAATTCCGAGCGGTCCTGCATAAGAACCGACAATATCACGTACACCTTCAGCACCTGACAGACTTGCACTGTTTTCAAGCTCAGAAACAAGACTGCCCGTAAAAACCTTGTCCATCATAACGTAAAATTCATCGTTATAAAACTTTACAATATTGGCAGTAAGAAAAGAGCCGATAACAACCACTACCGACAGAATAGTAAGTATGAAAATAGATATAATTTTGGTTTGTATGCTTTTAAACATTTTTACTGTGCCTTATTAAAGTAATAACCAACGCCTCGTTTTGTTATTATGTAGCGTGGCATTCCCGGGTCGTCCTCAATCTTTTCACGAAGACGTCTTACAGTAACGTCAACTGTACGAACATCGCCGTAGTATTCATAGCCCCATACGTTTTCCAGAAGATTTTCACGTGAGAAAATGCGTTCAGGCTGTGTTGCCAAAAACTTTAAAAGTTCAAACTCACGAAGAGTTATATCAATAACCTTGCCGTGCTTTGAAACTTCGTAGCGCTCTACGTTTATTGTAAGGTCGCCTGATGTTATCAGTGAAGCATTGTCCTGGCCTGCTGATGCACGGTCGATTGAAGTACGTCTTAAGTTAGCTTTAACACGTGCGGTAAGTTCACGGATAGAAAATGGCTTTGTCATATAATCGTCTGCACCAAGTTCAAGACCTAAAACTTTATCAACCTCTTCTTCGCGGGCTGTAAGCATAATTACCGGAACAGATGATTTTTCACGTATTTTTTTGCACACTTCAAAACCGTCCATTCTCGGAAGCATTACGTCCAGCAAAATAAGGTCCGGATTTTCGGAAAGGGCAAGCTCAAGACCGGTAGCACCGTCCATAGCTTCAAGCACCTTATAGCCTTCTTTCTGGAAGTTAAATTTGAGTATGTCTACAATGGCTTGTTCGTCTTCGATTATAAGAACGCATCTTTCGTCCATATTATCACACCTTTCAACAAATATGTATATAGATATACAATATAATTGTAACAGAAAGTCGCAAAATCTTCAATAGTTATTTGAAAATAATTTAATTTTTTAAGCTGTTAAAAGCCTATTTAAAATCTTGGCTGAACACTTTTTTCACACGGCACATAATATGTAAAAGAGGGAGGTATGGATGGTGAAAAATACTGTTTGTATAATTGGCGGAGATTTGCGACAAAAGAGGCTTGGTGAACTGCTTTCGGGAGATGGGTATACCGTCCGCACAATCGGGCTTTCGGGGACGGACTGTGACCTTTCACCTTTAAAATCGGCAGATATTGTGATATTTCCTATGCCTGTGAGTTTTGATGATGTTTATATAAATGCGCCGTTTTCTAAAAAGCAGATAGCATTTCGGGAAGTTTTGGAACAGCTTTCGGATAATTGCTTTGTTCTTGGCGGTCGCATATCCGGAGAAACAGAAGAGATACTCACAAAAAAGGGTCTTAAGTTTGCGGACTATTATAACCGTGAGGAACTGATAGTGAAAAACGCTATTCCTACAGCGGAGGGCGCTCTGGAAATTGCATTTTCTGAAATGCCTGTAACGATTTTCGGGTCAAAAAGCCTTGTTATAGGCTTTGGAAGAGTGGGAAAGGTTATGGCGAAAAAGCTTAAAGCATTAGAGTCGCAGGTTACTGTTTCTGCTCGTAAATATGCGGATTTTGCGTGGATAGAAGAGGGAGGAATGAATGCGATACATACCGAAGACCTGGCGGTTTTTGCGGGGGACTATGACCTTATTATAAACACAGTGCCGTCTATGGTTTTAACCGAGGAGGTATTAAAAAGGGTCCGAGAGGATGCTCTGATAATTGACCTTGCATCAAAGCCTGGCGGCGTTGATTTTTCTGCTGCAAAACGGCTTTCGAGAAATGTCATTTGGGCACTGTCATTACCGGGAAAGGTGATAAGTTGAAAAAACGGTATAGTCATGAGACTATACCGTTTTTTTAATATTATCCTTTAGGTGGATAGGGGTCGTTGCCGTAAGAGGTCTTTTGACGAATTGTGCCATTTGTACGGTGTACTACTAATTCGCTTTTTTGATTCTTAGCAATACTCTTGGCAATTGCAATAGCGCTTTTCTGAGTTTCTGTACGTACAGTAGCTCTGCTATTACCTGCTCCCTTCACCTGCCATCCTCCGCGTGAATGTGGAGTGACATGTTGGTTTTTCATAAACATTACCTCACTTTAATATTGTAATTCTTCCGCAATAAGGACACTTGGAAGGGTTTGTTACTGGAACAAGTCTTCTGCCGCAACGGCAAATATAATACTTAATCTTCATTGTTGTGTTCTCCTTTCTAAAAATATATCTATGTAATCATATTTTTAGGAAAGCCTGCGTTTTTCATTTTGGACGAAAATTTTTGTTGCAAAAAATAATAAAGTGTGGTATAATATCAATCGTGATAGGGATATATACCATGATAGTGGTGTTGTCGTCCCGCAGGACACCGAGTTGGCGCTCGGTGTTTTTCTTTTCTAATCATATGTTGTTGTCAAAAAAACGCTCTGGATTACATCCCAAGGCTCCGCTAATTATTTTGTTCGCTAAGTTAACTTTTGCTCGTGATGTTTTTAGTTCACTTAGTCGATGTAAAGAACTCTTGCCGTAGTAATCCTTTGATGTAACCCAAACTTGATCTCGACGAAAACTTCCATCAATCAAGAGGGGTTGGTGAGATGTACATATTAGTTGGGCGTGAAGAGGGTTACTCTCTTCGCTGTTAAAAAGATTAATTATCTCTTTGGTCAGAGAAAGGTGAAGCCCATTTTCAATTTCGTCAATAACAAGCACACCGCCATTTTCTAAAACATCAAATAAGTATGGAAGAGCCGTAAAGAGTTTGACGGTCCCCATTGACTCGTCTGCGAAAAATGTAATAGGAGTGGTGGTTTTTTCTTCGCCATTTTCATATACAGCATGCGATGTTTCTACATCAACTGTTGTTTTTGTGGCTATAATTTCGCGATTTTCGAAATCATCAAGTTCTAGCTTTTGGCGAGCTACCTCTTCCTCTTTATATGATAATTTCATATTTCGTATAGTGGGGTCAGCTTTTTTTAATATATTTATGTACTTTTCTATTCGCTTATCAGAGAATGATTCCTCGTTTGAAGTAGGATTAAGCTTGGCTGCAGTCATATTTACTACTTGTATATTTTGTATTGCATTTACGATATCTGATGCCAGCTTGTTGTTTAGTAGTGCTGCAATAGGGAGACATAGCGCTTCTTCTTTTACGACATGTTTTGTTCCTTCAAATCCTTTTAATTCAGAACGAAGTGTTATTGATTTATAAGAAGGAGAGGTTCTCTCCAATAGCTTTTCTGTGCGTTGAGCTTTCTTTGTTAAGATTTCATATACAATTTGTTTCTCGTATATGGAAAAAGCGTAGTGATAAGTTGTAGAACCTATTACAATGTCAAGTTCAAATGTTGTTGGTCTTTTTTGATAACTAACATCAAAAGCGAAATGCTTTACGGGAGCATCTATGCCTTTAAATTGTGGCAAAGATAAGAACTGGGCATTGTTCATGGCCATTAGCGGAGACCAGTCCAACAGTCTTTGAATCTCGCGAATTATCTTGCAAAAGAATGTTTTTCCAGAACCATTTGCACCATACAGAAAGGAAACCTTATTAAACAATAAGTCGTTGTGTACAAAAGTATTGTTTAAACACTCTTTCATGCTGGCACTTGATTGAGTGGTAAAAGTAATACGTTCAGCAAATGATGCAAAATTTTCAACAGAAAGAAATTTTAAAATGGGATTATTCATAGTTTATCCTCCCTTCGTTTGAAATTATAGCAGAAAAACCTAAAAGTGTCAAGTGTTATTTGGATAAATGTAACATTAATGTAAAAAAACTTCAAATAACTTCAAATAACTAATGATACCTTTTAACAAAAGGTATCATTACTAAAAATCACACAAACCTAACTCCTGTAATGGTTTCGGGCATTTTGAAATTTAAAATTTAGTAAAAACACAATTTGAATATTACCTTCTGTTTCTTCAAGTAACAAAAGGTAATATTTTTTATTTATGTGAAAAACGGTGTACATTTCATCACACACAATATATAATTGTAAAAAATAATTCTTCAATTATAAAGGAGCATACGAAAATGACATTACCAAAAGAAGTGGAACCTTTAAAGAGTACAAGGGATATTAACAAAATTAAGCAGTATTTGCATGGAAAAGAAAACAAGAGAGATTACTGCATATTTGTTGTAGGAATTAATGTAGGGTTAAGAGCCGGAGACTTATTATCATTAAAAATTAAAGACGTTACAGACGGTATTGATATTTTTGATACCGTTTCCATAAAGGAACAGAAGACAGGAAAATCAAGAAACTTTGCGTTAAATAAAAACGCTAAGGAGGCAATACAACTTTATATTGACACTTTAGCGAATTATGACCTTGAAGATTATTTATTTAAAAGCAGAAAAGGTGGTCACTTAGGAGTAAGACCACTACATCATATGATTAAAACAATTACAAAAGATTTAGGAATTAATGGTAACTATGGTACTCATACTTTAAGAAAAACAATGGCTTATCATAGATACATCAATAATGTACCATTAGAAACACTCCAAAAACTTCTGAATCACTCTTCAAGTGCAATTACATTAAGATATATAGGTATTACTCAAAAAGTAATTATAGACTGTTATAATGCAGTAAATTTGTAAGGTAATTTATCCCATAGAAGAAGTTGGTTATATTACCGGTTCTTTTTGTCGTTTAAATGTTCTAATGCAAATTCACAGCATTGGATAACCAATTGATTAAAGGAAATACCCTTATCATTTGCCAACTTACCAATTTTATCAATTAATTCATCAGGCATTCTCACTGTGCGGTTTGAACTTGTAGGTTTTTTAATAATGAAATCCATATACACACCTCCGTACAATATGATTTTAACTGATTTTAGCATTTAAGGATATACTCAAAAATATACTTAAAAAGTAGTTGCATTTTTAAATTAATTGTGGTACAATATAAAAAATCATTAAAAGGAAATTTGTAGTGTAAGAATAATTGAATAATATACTTTTAATAAATACTTGATTTTATTGTGGAGTACCACATTAAATATAAAACTTTACATTAGGAGGAAACTACTATGTCAAATCAACCATTATTAATGCAAGGAGAAGAAACAGTTTTTCAAATTACAGCTTCTTTTTCAGAAGGTAAAGCTTTCAGAGACGGAGATTTATTTTTAACAAATCAAAGATTGATTTGGAAAAAAGCAAATAGTCTTAAAGCCGGTTTTAAAGGCGGTCTAATTATGGGAATAGTATCTGCTACAGGTCAA
>JAZOVJ010000006.1:0-17775 GCA_045658645.1 Clostridia bacterium
AGCATCAATAGCATCGTGGTTCATCTTAACGATAGCATCACCCTTCTTTGAGTAAGAAGCAGTTGCAGCTTCTTTCATATAACGGATAGCATCTTCTGCAGGGATGATGTCTGCAAGTTTGAAGAATGCTGACTGAAGAACTGTGTTAATTCTGTTGCCAAGACCGATTTCCTTACCAATCTTAACACCGTCAATTGTATAGAACTGAATGTTGTTTTCAGCAATATATCTCTTAACCTGACCAGGTAAGTGTGATTCTAATTCTTCTGCGTTCCATGAGCAGTTCAGCAAGAATACGCCGCCCGGCTTAACATCCTGAACCATATCATACTGTCTGATGTATGAAGCTTTGTGACAAGCAACAAAGTCAGCCTTGTTGATTAGGTATGTTGATGTAATCTTTGCGTTACCGAAACGTAGGTGAGATACTGTAAGACCGCCTGACTTTTTAGAGTCATAGTCAAAGTATGCCTGAACATTCATATCTGTGTGGTCACCGATAATCTTTACAGAGTTCTTGTTAGCACCAACAGTACCGTCAGCACCAAGACCCCAGAACTTACAGCTCTTGATTCCTTCAGGAGTTGTGTTAGGATTTTCTGTAATTTCAAGTGAAAGATTTGTAACGTCATCGTTAATACCGATTGTGAACTGCTTCTTTTCTGTGTTTCTGAAAGCAGCGATAATCTGTGCAGGAGTTGTATCCTTTGAGCCAAGGCCGTAACGTCCGCCGAATACAGGAACGTCAGCAAACTTTGAGCCTGAAAGTGCTGCAACAACGTCAAGGTATAGAGGCTCACCGATTGAGCCAGGTTCCTTAGTTCTGTCAAGAACAACAATCTTCTTAACTGATGCAGGGATTGAATCGATGAAGTGCTTTGTTGAGAAAGGTCTGTATAGACGAACCTTAATCATACCAACCTTTTCACCCTTAGCTGTCAGGTAATCAACTGTTTCTGCGATAGTATCGTTAGCAGAACCCATAGCGATGATAACTGTTTCAGCATCATTTGCACCGTAGTAGTTAAACAGCTTGTAGTCTGTACCGATTTTTGCATTAACCTTGTCCATATATTCCTGAGTAAGGTCAGGGATAGCATTGTAGTAGTTGTTTGAAGCTTCCTTTGCCTGGAAGAAGATGTCAGGGTTCTGTGCTGTACCTCTCTGAGCAGGGTGTGCAGGGTTTAGAGCGCCCTGTCTGAATGCATTGATTGCATCCCAGTCAACAAGTTCTGCCAAATCTTCGTAATCCCAGCAAGCAACCTTCTGGTATTCGTGAGAAGTTCTGAAACCGTCAAAGAAGTGAAGGAACGGAACCTTACCCTTAATTGTTGTAAGATGTGCAACAGCACCAAGGTCCATAGCTTCCTGAGGGTTTGTTGATGCAAGCATAGCAAAACCTGTCTGACGGCAAGCCATAACGTCCTGATGGTCACCGAAGATTGAAAGCGCATGTGAAGCCAACGCTCTTGCTGATACGTTGAATACGCAAGGCAAAAGTTCACCGGCAATCTTATACATATTAGGGATCATAAGAAGAAGACCCTGTGAAGCTGTGTAAGTTGTTGTTAATGCACCTGCAGCAAGTGAACCGTGAACGGTACCTGCAGCACCAGCTTCTGACTGCATTTCAGTTACCTGAACTGTTCTGCCGAAAATGTTTTTCTGACCGGCAGTTGCCCATTTGTCTGTTACCTCTGCCATATTAGATGACGGGGTAATAGGATAGATAGCAGCAACGTCTGTAAACGCATAGGAAGCGTAAGCAGCAGCGGTGTTACCATCCATTGTTTTCATTTTTCTTGCCATGAAAAATATCCTCCTTTTATCTATTGTTTCGGATTTATAAATTTTACTTTTACCGAGAATTAATTTAATAAAATCCATACATAATATATAATAGCACTTTTTTGGCGTAAAATCAATATATAATGCGAGAAAAAATTAAAGAACACACCAAAAATTTTACCTGAATTTTAAAAATCATTGGTATAGC
This sequence comes from Clostridia bacterium, assembly GCA_045658645.1. Lineage (GTDB taxonomy): Bacteria > Bacillota > Clostridia > UBA1381 > UBA1381 > UBA1738. Next base: position 1,997 of record JAZOVJ010000006.1, read on the forward strand.
CGCTCCAAAATATGAAAATAATAACATAAACGGAAAGGAAAAACCGTGCAGAATTTCCCCGAAAAGCAGTACATATTTTTGAGAAAAGGGGGATTTATGAGTGAATAAAGTAGAAATTTGCGGTGTTAATACATCAAAGCTTCCCGTGCTTTCCAAAAAGGAGAAGGAGGAGCTTTTTATCAGAATAAAAGAGGGCGACCAAGAAGCGAGGGAAGTTTTTATTCATGGAAATCTGCGGCTTGTTTTGAGCGTTATTCAGCGATTTTCCAATCGTGGCGAAAATGCCGATGATTTGTTTCAGGTGGGCTGTGTAGGACTTATAAAAGCCATCGACAATTTTGACTTATCGCAGAATGTGCAGTTTTCCACCTATGCCGTTCCCATGATTATCGGTGAAATCAGGCGATATCTTCGGGACAATAACTCAATCAGGGTCAGCCGTTCATTAAAGGATATTGCTTATAAGGCGCTTTATGCCAAGGAGAAGCTTATCAATCAAAATTCAAAAGAGCCAACCGTTGCCGAGATTGCAAAGGAGCTTGATTTGCCAAAAGAAGACGTGGTTTTTGCTCTTGACGCCATAACCGAGCCTGTGAGCCTGTTTGAACCTGTTTACCACGATGGCGGTGAGGCAATTTATGTTATGGACCAGGTCAAAGATGCCAAAAACACTGATGAAAACTGGCTTCGTGATATTGCCATTTCCGAGGCGATGAAGCACCTTTCGGGAAGAGAAAAGCATATCCTTGACCTGCGGTTTTTTCAGGGCAAAACACAAATGGAAGTGGCAGACGAAATCGGCATTTCACAGGCACAAGTTTCACGGCTTGAAAAATCCGCCCTTTCCCATATGCGAAAATATGTGTAATTAAAAACCCACTTGAAAGCAAGTGGGTTTTGTGATAGAATGAAAAAGTTGTGAAAATATATCTGCATAAAAGGACAAAACAATGAAGCTCTGGATAATTTTTATTTTACTTTACGGAATTTTAAAAGGCTCAAGAGAGCCGATTAAGAAGGGTGTTTTAAAAGACGTTGGCGTACTAACGGCACTGTTTGTCTACACCTTTGTGGGATTTTTGATGTCTGCACCGACTGCGGAGGGTGTTCTTTCGGTAACGCCATTCGCGTTTTTGCTGGTGGTGATAAAATCCCTTGTCATATTCGTGGCGTGGATTATGGCGTTTCTGGCAATCAAAAAAGTGCCTGTCAGCGTGTACGGAATATGCGATATGTCACGAGTGATTTTTTCAACGCTTTTAGGCGTTTTCTTCTTGGGCGAAACCTTGACCCTGAAGGGAATTGTCAGCTTATTTCTTGTGGTTTTGGGACTGTATTTTGCCAACACCAAAAAAAGTTCCGAGAACGAAGACTACAAGATAAAATATGTATGGATAATCATTATAGAATGTTTTTTAAACGCCGTTTCAGGAACGCTGGATAAGTACATAATGTCAACAGGAGAAATTACGTCATCAGCACTTCAGTTCTGGTTTATGCTGCTCTTGTCGGTGTTTTACCTTGCGTATATACTGATAAAACGCGAAAAGTTAGAGCTTAAAAAAGCGTTTACGAATCCTTGGCTTTATGTGTTGAGCTTTTCGTTGATTTTGGGCGACAGACTGTTGTTTATAGCGAACGCCGACCCTGAAAGTCAGGTGACGGTTATGACTCTTATAAAGCAAAGCTCGGCTGTGGTTACAATCATTTTAGGCAAGCTGATTTATAAGGAGAAAAATATTATACGAAAACTTGTTTGTGCAGGCGTTATACTCTTGGGAATTACACTTGCAGTAATATAAAAAGCACCCCGGAGGGTGCTTTTTTACTTGAACAAATCCATAATTTCTTCTTTTGAAAGGCTTGCAAGAGTGGCGTTATTTTGTGCCACAATCTCATCGGCAAGGCTTTGTTTTTTCTCCTGAAGCTTTAAAATCTGCTCTTCAATCGTGCCTTTTGCCGCAAGCCTGATAACGTGAACGGCTTTTGTCTGACCGATTCGGTATGCCCGGTCGGACGCCTGATTCATAACGGCAGGATTCCACCACGGGTCGTAGTGAATAACCATATCGGCACCTGTTAGATTAAGACCCGTTCCGCCTGCCTTCAGCGAAACAAGGAAAACACTTTTCTCACCCTTATTGAACCTGTCAGCAAGGGCTGTTCGTTCTTCAGGCGGAGTCTGTCCGTCAAGATAAAACGAGGATATTCCTGCCTCATCAAGCTTTTCCTTTATGATGGCAAGCATGGATGTGAACTGCGAGAAAATAAGTATTCTGTGCCCTGCATTTATGCCGTTCTGTGTAAGGTCTAAAAGAAGATTCAGCTTTCCGCTTTCCCTGTCATATTCGGAGGACACAAGGGACGGATGGCAACAAATCTGGCGAAGACGCATCAAAAGTGACAAAACACGCATCTTGTCACCAAATTCAAGAAGCTCTCTCGCCTCTTTCTTTGCAGTAGAAAGGTAAGCAGAATAGATTTTTTTCTGTGACGGCTCAAGCTCTGCAAAAAATGTGTTTTCGATTTTGTCAGGAAGCTCTGACAATACCTCAAACTTCATTCTGCGCAGAATAAACGGCCGTATCTTACCCTTTAATGCCACGCTTGCACTGTCATCGCCGTGAGTTATCGGCTTTTCAAACCGGCTCAAAAACTGCGGGTGCGTGAAAAGATGCCCCGGCATTACGAAATCGAAAATGGACCAAAGCTCAGAAAGTGAGTTCTCAATCGGCGTACCCGACAAGGCAAACCGCTTTTCTGCACGGATTTTCTTAACCGCCTTGGAGCTTAATGTTTTCGGGTTTTTAATGTGCTGTGCCTCGTCAATGAAGCAGTAGGAGAAAGAAAGGTCCTGATATTCTAAAATATCACGGCGAAGAAGCGGATAGGACGTGATTATGAAATCATATCCCGAAACATCTTTAAGGGACGCCGTTCTGTCCTCTTTTGTGCCGTCAATTATCTTCGCCTTCGCATCCGGCGCAAAGCGTCTGATTTCAGAAAGCCAGTTATATGTTACGGCACTCGGCGTTACCACAAGTGCGGGTCTTTCCGGCTTTTCACTCATAACAAAGGCAATAACCTCAATGGTTTTACCAAGACCCATATCGTCAGCTAAAATTCCGCCAAGACCCAACTGGGAGAGCTGTTTCATCCAGTGAACACCGGTCTTCTGGTAGCCACGAAGAACTTTGTCAAGATAATCAGGAATGTCAGCACGAAGGTTGCGGATTTTATCAATCAAATCAGAAAATGCCTGAGTTTTTTCAATCTTTCCGCTTTGTGAAAGTCCTGCAAGATACAGTGCATTATAGCGGTCAAGTGCCTTTTTCCCGTCCTTTATATCGTTATATGAAAAATCGAGATTAGATAAGATTTCAAAGCCCGAAAGGGACTCGTTAATCTCTAAAAATCCGCCGTCCTTTGTCCTGAAAAATGGCTTCTTATGGCGGATTGCACTCATAATACCCATAATTTCAGCAGGGGTCAGGTCGGTGTCAAAGCCAACTTCCAAAAGGTCAATCCCCTGTGAGTAGTAGGCGGTGTTTTTTATTTCGGGTGCGTCCTTTACCAAAAGCCCCGAAAAACTTTCGGAGGCGTGAATATCAGCGATTTTTGAAAGCTTGGCAATGGTTTTTGTCAAAAACTCAAAAACCTCGGCGTCCTCGGTTAAATAGAACGTTCCCCGAACCTCTGAAAATTTTTCAAAGAAGGAAAGAACATAGTCCTCGCCCGAAAAGTCACGTACGACAATCTTGTCGTGGTCGGCAGCATCGGTTGGAAGACGTACCGCAATTTTGCCGTAGCTTGCGGTAATTACCGCAGAAATCCCGTCATCAAAACGGTCAAAATATATGTCAAAACGAGGTTTATCGTCTATAATCACGTTTTCAATCCCCTGCAAAACAACGCCCTTTTTACCACGCAGATGCGGAAGAACGGTTGCAGCAAAATTGACAGAGTTTCCCCCGGCAAAATCTATCTGTGTACGGCTTTCAACAGAAAGTGCGTTGTAAATCGGCATAAACCATTTCTGCCAGCCCTCGCTTGTTCTGTAAAGGTCGCCCTCATAGAAAAACCAGCTTCCGTCAGGGATAACGGCTATTCCTGTCTGCGGAACGGAAATATTTATTCCGCTGTCGGTGGCGGTTACGTCCACCAGAATATCAGGGTCGTCCTCCAAAATCTGAAGATTCGGCTGAAGCATTCCGTCAATCACAAACCGACAGTCAGCCTCTGCAAGATACGGAAGCAGTCTTTTTGCCGTAAAACTGCCGAATTCGGTCATGGTAAGCGTCTGGGTGTAAACCGATGACCCGCCTGCTTTGTTCTGGTATGCCTCGGATAAAATTTCAAGTATAGTCCGCTCCGGCTCATTAAAACAGAAATTCTTTTGAGAAAATTCCTTGTGTTTTGAAAGCTTGTAAACACCGCCCGAAGAAAGAGCGGAAAGAAAGCTTTCGCAAGCGGCAATAGGCGTTTCGGAGTTGCCTAAAGTGATAGACGCAGCGTAAGAGCATTCACGCCTGTAATTTGTGTTTATTCTGAAAATAAACCCTGCGTGCAGAGGTGTTCTCTCGCTCGAAATTGCCTCAAATTCAAGGCACAAATCCTGTGCCGCCTTTGCGTCCATATCAGAAAAGTCCCCGCCGGACAAAAGCTCGGTCTGGCGTGCTTTCAATGTGGCAACAATGTGCTTACAGTTGGCGTTCATTGTCTGAAAATAAGGGCAGGTACAAAAGGTTTCGTCAATGTTTCCAGACTCGTCAAAAGAGATATGAACATTATAAACCTTATCACTGTCAACCGCTGAAGTAAGCTGATTTTCGCCACGGGTACGAAGATGCACTCTTCCTTCACGGAAGTAGTCAAGACCCGTCCTGAAAATGTTGTCAGAACAGATTTTTTTGATGTCTTTATCCGATATTTTCAAAGCGTGTACCTCCCTTTCTTGGTATCCTTTAATTATAACATTCAAATATTGTAAATTCAATAGTTTTTGTTGATTTTTCGTTTGATTTGAGTTAAAATATAAATATGATATGACTTGGGAGGAAATTTTAATGAAACTGGGAGCCCTTACGAATGACGTTGCCATTGATTTGGGAACGGAAAACATACGTATATATTATAAAGGCACAACAATAGACGAACCGGCGGTTATCGCCTATGACGAATATAATGATAATATCGTGGCAGTAGGACAGGAAGCCTACGAAATGCTTGGTAAAAATCCGGAAACCTTTGCGGTAGCAAAGCCGCTTGATGGCGGAGTGATAACCGACTTTGAAATGGCTTGTCAGCTTATCAATGCATTTTTGGGAAAAGTTATCGGCGGTGTTATAAAGCCACGTGTTGTTGCAACAGTTCCCTGCGGGATTACCGATGTTGAGCGCCGCGCAATACGCGATGCCATTATGGCATCGGAAATGCGTGAGGTTTATCTGGTTGAGTCACCAATCGCAGGTGCAATAGGTGCAAATTGTGACGTTGGGCTTGCCCGCGGTATGATGATTGTTGACCTCGGCGGCGGAAAATGCAATATCGCATCTGTTTCTGTGGGTCAGACAGTAACAGGGCGTCTTGTCAGAATAGGCGGAATTGATTTCACTAATACGCTTATTGAAAAAATTGAAGAAAATCACGGCATTAAAATCGGTTTTCACACAGCAGAACGTGTTAAAAAAGAAATCGGCTGTGCCTTCCAGCGTGAAAATGACGATACGACCGTTGCGAGCGGATATAACATAAAGACACGCAAGCCTGAGAAGATAGTTATTCATTCTGAGGAAGTCAGAGAGGCGTTCCGTGAGCTTTTAGACAAAATTGCAAAGGAAATAAAAACCGCTCTTGACGAAACACCAACCGAGCTTTTAGGCGACATTATGGAGGACGGCATACTGCTTGTCGGCGGTGGTGCACAGCTTTACGGGCTCAGCAAGAAATTGCGTATGGACTTAGGTGTCAAGGTCTTTTTGGCAGAAGATGCAAAAGGTTGCCCTGTTCGGGGTGCAGGAGCGATTGCTGAAAATATTGATAAAATGAGTGAAAATAATAGCTATGTGTTTACAAAGTGCTGATTTGGTAAAAGATGATGAAACTCTGGAGGATTTACAGCTTTCCGGGCTTTTTATTATTCAGAAAAAAGACGGTTTCCGCTTTGGGATAGATGCGGTGTTGCTTTCTGATTTTGCAAAGGATATAAAAGCCGAAAAGATGCTTGATATGTGCACAGGCAGCGGAATTGTTCCTGTTTTAATGTCGGCAAAAGCCAATATCCCCGAGATTTTCGGCATAGAAATTCAGGAAGAAATTTTTGAAACGGCAAAAAGGACCCTTGAGCTTAACGGGCTTTCGGAAAGAATTCATTTCAGTCTGGGCGACATCAGAAAGGGTGCGGAAATATACGGAAAACGTCAGTTTGACCTGATTACCTGCAACCCGCCGTATATGCCTGCAGGAGCAGCGGTCAAAAATGAGCTTGACACAAAGGTGATTGCACGCCACGAGATTATGTGTACTTTAGAGGATGTTATTTCCGTTGGTGCAAAGCTTTTAAAACAGTATGGGCATCTTGTTCTGGTGCATAAGCCGTCACGGCTTGCAGACATTCTTTGCCTGATGCGTGAGCATAAAATTGAGCCGAAGCGTATTCGGTTTATACATAAACAGGCGGGATGCGAGCCGAGCCTTGTTCTTGTGGACGGTGCATTTCTTGGCGGACGGGAGCTTCGTATCCTGCCGCCGCTATACCTCTTCTGTGAAAACGGAGAGGAAACTTTGGAACTTAAGAGGATTTACGGACGATGAGTGGAATTTTATATTTATGTGCAACGCCTATCGGTAATCTTGGCGATATATCGGCACGTTGCCTTGAAACCTTTGAAAATGCCGACCTTATAGCTTGTGAGGATACAAGAAGAACGGTTCAGCTTTTGAATCATTTCGGGATAAAAAAGCAACTCACGAGCTATCACGAGCATAACAAGCGTGAAAAAGGCGAGTATATTATAAACCTTTTAAAAGACGGCAAAAATGTGGTTTTAGTGTCCGATGCAGGAACACCTGCTATTTCGGACCCCGGTGAAGATTTGGTGAAGCTCTGCATTGAGAACAACTTGCAGGTAACACCGATTCCGGGTTGTGTTGCGGGGATAAATGCCCTGATAGTATCAGGACTTTCTACCCGAAGATTTGCTTTTGAGGGATTTTTGTCGGTGAACAAGCGACACAGGAAAGAGCATTTGGAAAGCGTGAAAAACGATACCCACACCCTGATTTTCTATGAAGCGCCACACAAATTGCCATACACACTTTCTGATATGCTGGAAATTTTAGGCGACAGAAGAATTGCGCTCTGCCGTGAACTTACAAAGCTTCACGAGGAAATAATCCGAACAACGCTTCTTGAGGCGCAAAACCTTTACACCGAAACCTCGCCGAAAGGTGAATTTGTCATTGTAATCGAGGGTGCAAAGGAGCCGGAAAAGGAAGAAGCGTGGTGGGAAGCCTTGAGCGTGGAGGAGCATATTGAAAAGTATATTGCTGACGGCATTGACTCAAAAGAGGCAGTGAAAATGACGGCAAAGGACAGAAATATGCCAAAGCGTGAAGTGTATAACATTTACCATAACATATAAAAAGAAACCTGATGTCAGGTTTCTTTTTTTTGTTGCGTTTTTTTCAAACTAAAGGATTCGCTTTCAGCGTATCTGTTCATTATTTTAACACCCAACCGCTCTTCTTTTTCTTCTTGTGCGGTTTAAGTGCCGTTCAAAATCGCCCGATGCGATAAACTCTGCCACTACAAGCTGTTCCAGCACCGACACGGTACAGGAATAAAACCCTGCCTTTTCGGCAAAAACGGACATAAGCCTATCGGGAATAACCATATACCCCATACGTATCGAGGGTGCTATGGTTTTTGAAAAAGTGTTCATATATATAACATTTTCTCCGTCCGCAAGCGAAAAAACGGTATCTTCACGCTTGGTCAGTCCCGAAAATTCCGAATCGAAATCGTCTTCTATAATAATTGCGCCATTCTCACTTGCCCAACGTATATATTCACGGCGCTTTGATGCGGTTGCAGTAATTCCGCTGGGGAAGCTGTTAAATGGCGTTATGTGAAGAACTTTTGCTTTCGTTCTGTCAAGCTCGTCCGACAAAATTCCGTCACTTCCCATTTTAAGCATATCACATTTTGCGCCGTTTGTTTCGTATACCTTTCGTATTTTTCCATAGGACGGGTCTTCTAACGCAAAAAGATTGTCCCTTCCTAAAACCTGTACCAAAAGGGAATAGAAATACTCTGCACCTGCGCCAATCAGAATATTTTCAGGCGAAGTGAAAATATCACGGCTCCTTGCAAGGTAGTCAGAAACCGCTTTTTTCAGCTCAAATATGCCAAAGGGCAGAGATTTTTCCAGAAGGGCTTCACCGTAATTGGTAAGAACACGGCGCACTGTTTTAGAAAATACCGAGAATGGAAAATCTTCCAAAACCGAGCCTGTATGTGCCGTATGGTCTGATAGTTCCCGGTGCGGAACGGGGAAGATATCCTTATCATTGAAAATAACAAAATATCCACGCCGTTCTCTTGCCTCTATGTAACCCTCATCGGCAAGAATATCATAGGCGTGTTGCACAGTAATGACGCTTGTGCCGACATCTTCTGCAAGATTGCGCTTTGATGGCAGCTTGTCGCCGTACTTATATGCACCGCAAGTGATTTCCTCACGTATTTTTTCATAAAGCCTTATATATGCAAAATCCTGTCTTGACATCTGGGTATATAAAACCTCCTGTTTTTAATAAAATCATATTACCACAAAAAATGATAAGAGTCAACACAAAAAAAGCATTGCAGAAGCAATGCTTTTTTGTTATTTTTTCTTTGTGTCTTTTGTCTTTTTCTCTTTATCGCCATAGGAATAAGATTTATCGCCGTAACCGTAACCGTAACCGTAACCATATCCATAGCGGTAACCATACTGCTTGTACTTATGCTTATATGTCTTATAGCCGTATGCACTGTGGTCAACGCCGTTCAGGATATATCCCAATATCTTTGCTTCTGCCATTTTCAAGTTTGTCAGCGCACGCTCGATTGATTCGTGGATTGTGCTGTTCTGGCGGATAACTACGATTACGCCGCTTGCATTTTTCGCCATAGCTGCGGCTTCTGTAACCACAGTAACCGGCGGTGTATCAACAAAAATATAGTCATACTTTTCGGAAAGCTCGGCAAACAAATCCTCCATTTCCTTTGAAGAAAGAAGCTCTGCAGGGTTCGGAGGAATCTGACCTGATGTGATACAGTCAAGATTATGTCTTTCACAATGCTTTATAGCGTCCTTTGTTTCAATAAGTCCGCACAAAAGGTCAGAAAGTCCGTTTTCTCTTTCAATTGAAAGGTGGCGGTAAATTCTCGGCTTTCGGAGGTCGGCATCGATTACAAGAACCTTTGCATCTGTCTGTGCAAATGCGATTGCAAGGTTAAGGCAGGTTGTGGTTTTACCTTCTCCCGGGCTTGCGCTGGTTACGATAATCTTTTTACCGCCTTTAGAACCGCTTAAAGAAAAGCGGATATTTGTTCTTGCAGCCTTATAAGCTTCCTTTGTGACGAAATCGGTACAGTCGGTAAGAAGAGTGTTTGCACGAACAAGTGCAGAGTCATCGCTAAATCGGCTGTTGGCTCTTCTTACGTTAAAGTTTTTAATATGATTTAAAATACTCATTATCTCTTACCTCCTTTTTCGCCGTAGGAGTATCCCTCGTCCCGTTTTCCCGGAGTTAAAACAAGGGATGGAATTTCTCCCAAAAGAGGTTCTTTGTATCTGTTAATGATGTCGTCACGGGACTTGACCCTTGTGTCAAAAAATTCGATACAGAATACGATTAGAGCGCCAAGAGCAAGACCTAACGCAAAAGCAAACAAGGTATATTTTTTAACGTCCGGTGAATATGGTTTTTTCGGGATTTGTCCGTCTTCAAGGATTTTAACGCTACCTGCATTTACCACTCTTATAAGCTCGTCAGGAGCGTGAGTCAAAACACTGTGGCAGATTGCGTAAACATCCTCAGGGACTTCGCCGGTTACCTTAATTTGCATAATTTCTGTTTCATTAAGCGGGCTCATTGAAATCATACCGCTCAGCTGACTGACAGAATATTTGTTTCCAACATCTTCTGCCACCTGAGCAAGAAATGTTCTTCTTTTCAAGATTTCCTTGTATGTAGTAGCAAGCTGCTGCGATGCCACAATGTTTGCGCCCGAAACGTCACTCGACTGTGTTCTTCTTGCGTTAACGTAAAGTGTACCGTCTGTGCGGTAAAGCGGAGTTACTATGAATTGAGCATAGAAAAATCCCGAAACGCAAAGGATAATTGCAGAAAGTGCTAAAATCCACCATCTGCGAAGAAAAATATTAATAAGGTCCGATATACTGAACTGTTCCTTCAAAAAATCAACTCCTAAAATCAAAACTGCTACCCAAAAAAACAGGCTTTCACAGGTTAAGTATAGCATATCGAAATGTCAAAAGCAACAATTTTTCGTTTTTTGTTGAAAAAAGTGCTTTCCTATTATATAATATAAACAAGTCGTTAACGGAGGTGGTTTGGTTGACAAAAAAAGAACGTGCAATTTTGGTTCTGGAAAAACTAAAGAAGCTTTATCCCGATGTAAAATGCACCCTTAACTACTCATCACCTCACGAAATGCTTTTTGCGACACAGATGTCGGCACAATGCACCGATGCACGTGTTAATATCGTTACCGAAACCCTGTTTAAAAAGTATCCCGACCTTGAAAGCTTTGCAAATGCTGATTATGAGGAGCTTTGCGAGGACATTCGTTCAACAGGTTTTTACAGGAACAAGGCGAAGAATATAATCCTTGCGGCAAGGCGGATTTTAGACGTGTATGACGGCAAAGTCCCCGATACAATGGAAGCACTTTTAACCCTGCCGGGAACAGGCAGAAAAACGGCAAACCTTGTGCTTGGGGATATTTATAAAAAGCCTGCCGTTGTGGTGGATACCCATTGTATCAGGCTCTCAAGAAAAATTGGTCTTACAAAAGAGGAAGCCCCCGAAAAAATTGAGATGGACTTAAAAAAACTTATTCCGCCCGAAGAACAGCTTGACCTTTGCCACCGATTCGTTAACCACGGAAGGCTGGTATGTATCGCAAGAAATCCCAAGTGCGAAATCTGTGGGATTAAGAATGAGTGCAAGGAATACAACAAGAAAGGAAAATAAAAATGGAAGATTGTTTGTTTTGTAAAATTATAAAGGGAGAAATCCCGTCAGACAAGGTGTATGAGGACGAAATGGTGTATGCATTCCGTGATATTGCACCACAGGCACCGCATCACATCGTAATTATCCCGAAGCTGCATTTTGCATCTGCAAATGAGGTGACAGAAGAAAATTCAAAGTATATTGCACGTATTTTTGAGGTTGTCCCGAAAATTGCGGCAGAGCTTGGCTTTTCAGAGAACGGCTATCGCGTTGTGAATAACTGCGGCGAAGACGGGCTTCAGACCGTGAAGCATCTGCATTTTCACTTGATGGGCGGACGCAAATTTATGTGGCCTGCAGGCTGATTTTGCGGCAAATTTAAAGTATTCTGCTAAAAAAATCATAAAAAACTTGACATCTACACATAATTTGGGGTATAATGACTATTGTGGGTAATTATGAGAATATCATATTTTTCCATATTATCCATCAAACAGCCGGAAGAATTGTTTTGCCGGAGGGAGGGAAATACAAATGTCAGAAATTCGTGTTAAAGAAAATGAATCACTTGACAGCGCTCTTAGAAGATTTAAGCGTCAGTGCGCAAAATCAGGTGTTATGTCAGAAATAAGAAAACGTGAACACTACGAAAAGCCAAGCGTAAAGCGTAAGAAGAAGTCCGAGGCAGCTCGTAAGAGAAAGTTCAAATAAGATGACTTTAAAAGAGAGATTGGCTGACGATTTAAAGTCAGCAATGAAAGAAAAAAATGTAATCCGTAAAAACACCGTGCAGATGGTTCGTGCCGCTGTGCTTCAGTTTGAAAAGGATAATAAGGTAACTCTTGAAGACGATGGTGTATTAGAGGTAATTGCGAAGCAGTTAAAGCAGCGCAAGGACGCTCTCCCTGATTATGAAAAGAGTGGCCGAGACGATTTAATCGCCGACTTAAAGGCGGAAATGGATGTTTTGATGGAGTATCTGCCAAAGCAGTTAACCCGCGACGAGCTTGAGGTTATAGTTAAAGAGATAATCGAAGAGGTCGGAGCAGCTTCCGTAAAGGATATGGGAAAGGTTATGGCTGCGGCAAAAGCAAAAACCGTTGGCAGAGCTGACGGTCGTATGATAAATGAGGTTGCAAAAGCTCTTTTGTCATAATTAAATTAAGAACAAATTGACCCTCTGTTCCGAACGGACGGAGGGTCGTGTTATCTGCTGGTGTGGCTCAAAGGTAGAGCAGAGGTATCGTAAACCTCAGGTTGCAAGTTCGATTCTTGTCACCAGCTCCAAATAAGAGCAGCGTAAGTCCGCTTGCTCTTGTTTTTTTATAACATACCACCTCATCAGTCACTTTGTGACAGTTTCTCCTCAAGGATGTGCCTTTTTTTATTTGTCATCCATTGTCGTGCATAACATACGCTATGCATACAATATTGCTTTTGTTACATATACTTGTATTGCAGAGGTGATTGTATGAAAAAATTTAAAATACCTTCTATCCCTCCAACCACAAACAAGTGTATAAGATTTCCAAATGATTTAATAAATAAAGTAGAAAATGCTATTGTAGGAAAGAACTGTACCTTTACAGCATTTGTTGTAGAAGCTGTACGTGTTGCGTTGGAAAATATCGAAGAAGAGGAAAAATAAAATAAAAACAAAGGCGACACTGTTTGTGCCGCCTTTAGTTTTAAAGAAGTTTATAAAAAATGAAAATTAATTATTGGTTGGTTTTTCTTCTAAAAGCTCTACCTTAACATCAACAAGTCCGCCATCACGGATAAGTGTCAGGGTAATGTAGTCGCCGGGGGATTTCTTCTCCTTGATTTCGTTTAGTGCGTTTACGGTGTTAACAACAACGCCGTCTGCCTTAACAATAAAGTCGCCTGCTTTGATTCCTGCCTTGTCAGCTCCGCTTTTCGGCTCTACAGAATAAACTGTAAGTCCGTTTCGTGACTCGGTTGCTGTGATACCGATACGAGTTCTTCCCGAAACGTATCCCGAATTCATAAGGTCGTCAATAATCGGCTTCGCTTCGCTCATTGCTATTGCAAAACCAATACCCTCAACGCCCGATTGTGACATTTTGATTGAGTTAATTCCGATAACTTCGCCGTACTTGTTAACCAAAGCACCGCCGGAGTTACCCGGATTAATTGCGGCATCGGTCTGGATAAGGTTATACGTTCTGTTTTCAACAGTCATTTTGCGGTTAACGGCGCTTATAACGCCGGCTGTTACAGTTCCTGCAAGTTCTTGTCCTAACGGATTGCCGATTGCAACTGCAAGGTCGCCCACTTCTGCAAGATTTGAGTCCCCAAGGGTTGCAGGTGTAAGCCCTGTTGCATTTATCTTCAGAACGGCAAGGTCGGTTTTTTCGTCAGCGCCAACGAGCGTTGCCTTATGCTCCTCACCGGAGTTCAAAACTATTGAGATTTCAGTAGCATCTGCAATAACGTGCTGATTGGTTACAACGTATCCGTCTTCACTTATTATAATTCCCGAGCCGGAGCCTTGCTGCACCATTTCATTTTCAGCAGGATTTTCATAGTAGTAATATCTGCCTGAAAACGGGTCATAGAACTTTTGCGGCTGAACCTTTGCCTTGTTTATAACGCCAACGCAGGACGGACCAAGCTTTTTTGCAATCTGGTTTACTGTAAGCTCACCGCCTGAATGTGTAGTAACAAGGGTTACTCCGTTGTCGCCGCTTTGTCCTGATGTTGTTACTGTCTTGTTATTAGCATTTAAATATGCATATCCGCCAATCCCAACAGCACCCGCTGTTATAACACTTGCTAAAACCGCAGACACAATGCACGGAATAAACGCCTTAAGTCTGCTTGGTTTTTTAACCTTCGGCTCATATTTAATCATTTCGGTAGAGTCTGTATATGGATATTTTCGCATAAAATTTACCTCCGTGGTTTATTTTGCCTATTAATGATATTATAATCATAACATAGACTTTTTACAACATTATTAATAAAAATTTAAATTACTTTATACTTTTTATGAATAATTTGTTAACAAAGAAAGGAGAACTTAAAATGGAAACAAAATTCAAGAAAATCCGCAAGGATGCCGGTATTTCACAGGATACCCTTGCAAAAGAGCTCGGCGTTTCAAAATCCTGCATATCTGCATGGGAAAACGGCACAAGACATCCCGGAAGCGACCATCTTCTTTCCTATATTAAGGTGTTTAATCTTGATGAGGACTTTTTTGATGACTCTGTTTTTAAAAACTCAAACGCACAAAAGTGCTTTGATATGACCCTTTTAAATGCAAAAGGTGCTAAAAAGATGTATGACTTATACCTCTCTTTAATAGAAAATGAGGAATATTTAAAAAAGTATTGACAAGCCTTTTCAAATGGTATATAATGTTAGGGCTTGTGAGAACAGGCAAATCCTTGCCCAAGGGATAGGAACTTGGGACATAAGTCCATAAGGAGGTGCGAAAATGGCTGAAAAACTAATCTACAGCTATGAAACAATTTTTATCATTGATGCTGCTTTGGAAGAAGACGCAGTAAATGCTCTAAAGGAAAAATTCACAAACCTCATCGCAAAGAACGGAACAGTTGAGTCTGTTGATGAATGGGGTAAGAGAAGATTCGCTTACGAGATTGATGATAAAACAGAAGGATACTATGTATTGGTTAACTTCACATCTGACGGAGATTTCCCGAAGGAGCTTGACAGACAGTACAGAATTACAGACGATATCCTAAGAACAATCATCATTCGTAAATAAGAACGCGTTATGAGGTAAAAATTATGAACAAAGTAATTTTAATGGGAAGATTAACCCGTGACCCTGAAATGCGTCAGACTCAGAGCGGTACAAGCGTTTGCAGCTTTTCTATTGCAGTAAATCGCCGCTTTGCTAAAGAAGGTCAGCAGAACGCAGATTTTATTAACTGTACTGCATGGCGTCAGCAAGCTGAATTTATTTGCAAGTATTTTCAGAAGGGTGCTATGATTTCCGTTGTGGGTAACCTGCAGTCACGTTCTTGGGAAAACCAGGAAGGTAAGAAGCAGTATGCAACAGATGTTGTTGTTGACGAAGTTTACTTCACAGGATCAAAGACTGAAACTCACACAGTATCAGACGGTGGCTTTGCTCCACAGCAGAAGGACCCGTTCGCTGATATTGACACTATGGGATTTCAGGCAATTGACGGCTCAGAAGATGATTTGCCGTTCTAAATGATAAAAATTGATAGGAGGATATAGCTATGTCAGAAAAGACAGAGAGATCTTTCAAGGCAAAACGCGCTAAGAAAAAAGTTTGCGTTTTCTGTGTTGATAAGGTAGAAAATATTGATTATAAAGATACCGCAAAGCTTAGAAGATATGTTACAGAACGTGGCAAGATCGTTCCAAGAAGAATCAGCGGTACTTGCGCTAAGCATCAGAGACAGCTTACAACAGCTATTAAAAGAGCAAGACAGATTGCACTTTTGCCTTTCGTTGCTGAATAATTAAAAATACCCGCAAGGAGTTTTCTCCTTGCGGATTTTTTT
>JAZOVJ010000007.1:0-75013 GCA_045658645.1 Clostridia bacterium
GTGTGGATTTTCGCTTTCTTATTTTTCAAAACCGTTAGGGTTTTGTGACTGCCATCTCCATGCGTCTTCGCACATTTCTGTGATTTCACGGGTTGCAACCCAGTCAAGTTCAGCTTTTGCCTTTGCAGGGTTAGCATAGCATTCACCGATGTCACCGGGGCGTCTTTCTTCAATCTTGCATGGGAGTTCCTTTCCGCAAGCCTTTTCAAAGGCTTTGATAACATCAAGAACTGAATATCCATTACCTGTACCAAGGTTATATGTGTGAACGCCGCTAATGTTTGAACGGTGCTTGATAGCCTGTAAGTGACCAAGGGCTAAGTCTACAACGTGAATGTAGTCTCTTACCCCTGTACCATCGTGGGTATCATAGTCGTTGCCGAATACGTGAACATACTCAAGCTTACCTACTGCAACCTGTGCAACATAAGGAAGCAGGTTGTTCGGAATACCCTTCGGGTCTTCGCCAAGTTCACCGCTCTTGTGCGCACCGATTGGATTAAAGTAACGCAGAAGTGTAATTGACCACTTGTTGTTTGATGCATAAACATCCTTTAAGATGTTTTCAATCATAAGCTTTGTCGAACCGTATGGGTTAGTTGTTGATGTTGGGAAATCCTCTGTAATCGGCACTGTTTTCGGCATACCGTAAACTGTAGCAGAAGAAGAGAATACAAGGTTATAAACCTCGTGCTTCTGCATAATGTCAACAAGGTTTAGTGTTCCGGTAATGTTATTGTGGTAGTAGCGAATAGGAATCTTTGTTGATTCGCCGACAGCTTTAAGACCTGCAAAGTGAATAACAGAGTCAAACTTATGTTCTTCAAACACTTTGTTTGTAGCCTCATAGTCTAAAAGGTCTACTTCGTAGAATGGAAAATCTTTACCTGTAATCTTTCTGACTACATCAAGTGACTTTTCGCAAGAGTTGTCGAGATTGTCAAGAACAACTATTTCATAGCCTGCATTTAAAAGTTCAATACATGTATGAGAACCAATATATCCGGCACCGCCGGTAACTAAAATTTTCATAATAAATAACCTCCATAACCATACTATTCTAATTATACAACACTTTGGAATTTTATTCAATAATAAAAGGTAAAAAAATAAAAAAACTTACCATAAACCCTTGTAAAATTTTGGTGGTTGTTGTATAATATATGTTGAAAAAAATTAATAAAGGAGACAATCAAAATGAGTCAGTTTTTAGAAAGAATCAAAGAACGTGCAAAACAGGACAAGAAAACAGTTGTTTTGCCGGAGTCGATGGATAGAAGAACTATCGAAGCTGCTGCAAAAGTTCTGGCGGAGGATATAGCAAACATTGTTATTATCGGTACTCCTGAAGAAATTGAAGCAAATTCAGAAGGCCTTGATATTTCAAAGGCAACCATTATCAACCCATATACATATGAAAAGACAGAAGAATATATCAATCTTTTTGTTGAATTAAGAAAGTCAAAAGGTCTTACATACGAAGAGGCTAAAAAGCAGGCACTTGAAGATTATATGTACTATGCTTGCCTGATGGTTAAAGCAGGAGATGCTGACGGCGTTGTATCAGGTGCTTGCCACTCAACAGCAAACACACTTCGCCCAAGCCTTCAGATTATTAAGACAAAGCCTGGTGTTGCTTTGGTTTCAGCATTCTTCGTAATGGTTGTTCCTGATTGTGAATATGGTGCTAACGGCACATTCATTTTTGCGGATTCAGGTCTTGAACAGAACCCTGACCCAACAAGACTTGCAGCGATTGCAGGTTGTTCTGCAGAATCATTTGAGCTTTTGGTTGAAGAAGAAGCAAAGGTAGCTATGCTTTCACACTCTTCAATGGGAAGTGCAAAACACGCAGATGTTGATAAGGTTGTTGAGGCAACAAAAATTGCAAAGGAACAGTATCCAAACGTTAAGCTTGACGGTGAACTTCAGCTTGACGCTGCAATCGTTCCTGAAATCGGCAAATCAAAGGCTCCGTCCTCAACTGTTGCCGGCGAAGCAAACGTTCTTGTATTCCCTGATTTAGATGCCGGCAATATTGGTTACAAGCTTGTTCAAAGACTTGCCAAAGCAGAAGCTTACGGACCTATTACACAGGGTATTGCAAAACCGATTAACGACTTGTCAAGAGGTTGTTCAGCTGACGATATCGTAGGTGTTGTTGCAATTACTTGTGTGCAGGCACAGGCAGAAAATAAGTAAAATATTCTGAAAGGAAGTAAACATAATGAAAGTATTAGTAATTAATGCCGGAAGTTCATCACTTAAGTATCAGCTTATCGATATGGATACTCATGGCGTTGTAGCAAAGGGACTTTGCGAAAGAATTGGTATTGACGGTTCAAAGCTTACTCACAAGAACACAGAAAAGAAGACAGAAACTGTTTTTGAAAAGCCAATGAAGGACCACTCAGATGCAATCGCAATGGTAATTGATGCTTTGGTTAGCCCTGATTGTGGCGTAATCAAGTCTATGGATGAAATCGGTGCAGTTGGTCACAGAGTTGTTCACGGTGCAGAAACATTTGCTGACTCATGCGTTATAGATGACAAGGTTATGGAGGCACTTCGTGCATGCGTGCCGCTTGCTCCGCTTCACAATCCTGCAAATATCATCGGTATTGAAGCTTGTGCAAAGCTTATGCCTGATACAAAGCAGGTTGGTGTGTTTGATACAGCTTTCCACCAGACAATGCCTGAGGAAGCGTATATGTATGCTCTTCCATACGAAATGTATAAAGAACACAGAATCAGAAAGTATGGTTTCCACGGAACAAGCCATAAGTTTGTTGCCGCAGAAGCCGCAAAGTTCCTTGGTAAGCCTGCTGAAGAACTTAAAATCGTTACTTGCCACTTAGGAAACGGTTCATCTGTTTCTGCAGTAAAGAACGGCAAGTGTGTTGATACATCAATGGGATTTACTCCGCTTGATGGTGTAGTAATGGGAACACGCTGCGGTTCAATTGACCCTGCTGTTGTAACTTATCTTGTAAATAACTGTGATATGACAGCAAGCGAAGTTGACGCACTTATGAACAAAAAGTCAGGTGTATTGGGCGTATCAGGCGTTTCAAGTGACTTCAGAGATTTAACAACTGCTGCAAACGAAGGAAACGAGAGAGCGGCTCTTGCACTTAAGATGTTTGAATACAGTGTTAAAAAGCTAATCGGTGCTTATGCTGCTGCAATGGGCGGTATTGATGCAGTTGTATTCACAGGCGGTATCGGTGAAAACGATGGAGCAAACAGAAAGGCTATCACAGAAGGTCTTGAGTTTATGGGAATTGCTGTAGATGACGCTAAAAACGGCGTAAGAGGACAGCTTGCTGACATTTCAAAGGAAGGAAGCACAGTAAAGGTTCTTGTAATTCCTACAAACGAAGAGCTTATGATTGCTCTTGATACAGAAAGACTTTTGAAATAAATAATTCACAAAAAACACTTGATAAGTTTGTATAACTTGTCAAGTGTTTTTTTGTTACTTTAAAGTGTTTTTTGGGTATATATTATATTACCAAATACTTTGGAGGGATGCTAAATGAACAGTTATAAAATGGAAAACATAAGAAACGTTGCGGTTATGGGACACGGAAAATGTGGTAAGAGTTCCATTATCGAAGCTATGCTATTCAATAGCGGAGCTATTAACAGAATTGGTAAAAATGCAGATGGCACATTGACATCTGATTTTGATATAGAAGAGACAAAAAGGCAAATGTCAATTTCTACATCGGTTGCTCCTATTGAGTGGAAAGACAATAAGCTCAATATGTTGGACACGCCAGGGTACTTTGACTTTGTCGGCGAGGTTAAAGAGGGAATAAGAGCAGCAGACTCTGCGCTTATTGTCCTTTCGGGAAGGAGCGGTGTTTCCGTTGGTACAGAACAAACTTTTAAGTTTGCAAAGCAAAAGGGCGTTCCTACCGTCTTCTTTGTAAACAAAATTGACGACTCAAGAGGTAACTATGAAAGAACTCTTGAAGAAATGAAAGAAAAATTCGGCAAAGCTATCACACCTTTTGTATATCCAATCAGAGAAGGTGAAGAATTTAAAGGATTCGTTGACATCGTGGATATGACAGCTCGCCGTTATGAAGGCGAATATAGAATAGAAATCCCAGTTCCTGAGGGAATGGCAGAAACTATTGCGCCTCTTCGTGATATGATTATGGAGGCTATCGCAGAAACTGATGATGCTTTGATGAACAAGTATTTTAACGGCGAAGAGTTCACTTTTGATGAGATTAAACAGGCTATCAGAAAAGGTGTTAAGGACGGAAGTATTTACCCTGTATACTGTGGTTCGGGTATGAACAATATCGGTATCCGAAGCCTGATGGATGGTATCGCAAAATATCTTCCGGCTCCAAACGAGATTACAGAAGTTGCATACGATGCAAAGACAGGTGAACCTCTTGAAGTTGTTCAGGAAGTTACAGATACCACTTCTGCAATCGTATTTAAGACTGTTGCCGATCCATATGTAGGAAAGATGTCTTTCTTCCGTGTATATTCAGGAAGCATAAAGGCAGACAGCGTTCTATATAACGCAAATAAAGCTGTAAAGGAAAGAATCGGTAAGATATACTTCCTATGCGGAAAAAATCAGATAGAAACAAAGGTTATCGAAGCAGGCGACATAGGTGTTGTTACCAAACTTGAAAACACAAGCACTGGTGATACACTTTGCGAAGAACACAAGAACATAATCCTTACAGGTATTGAATTCCCTGCACCAACACTTTCAATGGCAGTTGAAGCTGTTAAAAAGGGTGACGAAGAAAAGATTGTTGCAGGTTTCAACAAGCTTATGGAAGAGGATTTGACCTTTAATATCTCAAGCAATCAGGAAACAAAAGAAACCTTGATAAATGGACAGGGTGAACAACATATTGATATACTTGTAAACAAGCTGAAAGCTAAATACGGTGTAGACGTTAAACTTGTTGTACCTACAGTTCCTTACCGCGAAACAATTCGTTCAAAGGTTAAGGTAGAAGGTAAACACAAGAAGCAGTCAGGAGGACACGGTCAATATGGTCATGTGTGGATTGAATTTGAACCGGGCGTGACAGAAGAAATGACATTTGAAGAACAGGTATTTGGCGGAAGTGTTCCAAAGAACTACTTCCCGGCAGTTGAAAAGGGGCTTCGTGACGCATGTGCGCATGGTGTTTTGGCGGGTTATCCGGTTGTTAACTTAAAAGCTACCTTGCTTGACGGTTCTTACCATCCGGTTGACTCATCAGAAATGGCATTTAAGACTGCAGCTCAGCTTGCTTATCGTGAAGGCTTAAAGCAGGCAAACCCTGTAATTCTGGAACCTATTGGTTATCTTAAGGTTTACATTCCTGAAAATATAATGGGAGATATTATCGGTGACATCAATAAGCGCCGTGGTCATATTATGGGTATGGGTGAAAGCGAAAGAGAGAATCTGAACCTTGTGGAAGCAGAGGTTCCGATGTCAGAAATGTTTAAATATTCAACTGACCTTCGTTCAATGAGTCAGGGCAGAGGAAGTTTTGAATTTGACTTTGTTCGCTATGATCCGGCACCTCAGAGTGTGGCAGATAAGGTTATAGCTGATGCTCAGAAAAACGACCAGTAGTTATGATTGTGCATTGTGACTAAAATATTCTTAGATTTTTGTTGAATAAAAGACTTAAAATTTATTGCCATATATGGTACAATGTGTTGTGTAGGTTAAAAAAATAACTATTGGAAGAGAGGAATTTAGAAAATGGCAGATTTGCAACTAAAACATATCTATAAGAAATATCCTGGCGGCGTTACCGCAGTTACAGATTTCTGTCTTGATATTGACGATAAGGAGTTTATCGTTCTTGTTGGACCTTCAGGTTGTGGTAAATCAACAACACTTCGTATGATTGCCGGTCTTGAAGAAATTTCAGAAGGTGAACTTTATATTGGCGGAAAGCTTGTAAACGATGTTGCTCCAAAGGATAGAGACATCGCAATGGTTTTCCAGAACTATGCTTTGTATCCACATATGTCAGTGTTTGACAATATGGCTTTTGGTCTTAAGTTAAGAAAGACTCCAAAGGATGAAATCAGCAAGAGAGTACACGAAGCAGCAAAGATTCTTGATATCGAACACCTATTGGAAAGAAAACCAAAGGCTCTTTCTGGAGGTCAGAGACAGCGTGTTGCTTTGGGTCGTGCAATCGTTAGAAATCCTAAGGTGTTCCTGATGGATGAACCTCTATCAAACCTTGACGCAAAGCTAAGAGTTGCTATGAGAACAGAAATCAACAAGCTTCATAAAAAGCTTGAAACAACATTTATCTACGTAACTCACGACCAAACTGAAGCTATGACAATGGGTTCAAGAATCATTGTTATGAAGGATGGTTTTGTGCAGCAGGTTGATACTCCTGCAAACCTTTACAATAAGCCATGCAATATGTTCGTTGGCGGATTTATCGGAAGCCCTCAGATGAACTTTGTTGATGCTATACTTTCTAAGAATGCAGAAGGCGTGTTCCTTGAATTTGAAGGACAGACAATTAAGCTTCCGGAAGGTAAGGCTTCAGACCCTGCTCTTGACGAATATATCGGAAAGACTGTTGTACTTGGTATCAGACCTGAAGACATTTACGATGATGAAGCTATTATTGCTGCAAAGCCTGAAGCTACTATCGAAACATATGTTGATGTAACAGAAATGATGGGTGCTGAATATTACTTATACTTAACTGTTGCTGATAAGAGATTTACAGCAAGAGTAAACCCAAGAACTACAGCTAAGATGGGTGATACAATCAAGGTTGCATTTGATACAAACAAGATTCACCTATTTGATAAGGAAACAGAACTTACAATCATTAACTGATTGTGATAAAGAGAACCGAAAAAAACGGTTCTCTTTTTTGTTTTATTATTTACAATTCTGGTAAAAAATGGTATAATAAAATAAATGTTATGCAATAAGGAGGTGTGCGAGGTGCCGGAGAAGGAAAGGGATACTATTCATGAAAACATACATAAAAATCACAGACAAAGGCTAAGAGAAAAGTTTATACTTGCTGTGGAAGAGGGAAATGTGGAGAATGTTTTCCAGGATCATGAACTTTTAGAACTCTTGCTTTTTACTGCGATACCCAGAAAGAATACAAATGATATTGCACATTTTCTTATGGACGAGTTTGGAAGCATTAGTGGCGTTATTGATGCTGATAAGGAACAACTTGAAAAAATTTGCGGTATGGGTGAAAATGCCGCAGTTGTAATAAAGCTTATTTCATCTCTTGCCAAGCGATACATAAATGATGTAAATGACATTAAAAATATGCGACTGACACCGCTAAACATCAATTCGTATATAAAGAACTTATTTTATGGACATACAGATGAAATTGCATATCTTTTGTTTCTTGATAAAGATTGTGTTGTAAAAAAGATAAAGCGATTAAAAAGCGGAACTGTTAATGCAACTCCTATCTATCCAAGAGAGGTTGTAAAATTGGTTGTTAATGAGCGTTATCCTTATGTTATATTGGCACATAATCATCCAAACTCCAGCGCTATGCCTTCTGCAGCTGACCTTGAAATGACAAAAATTATAGACAAAGCATTGAGCTTTGTGGAGGTGAGACTTGTAGACCATGTTATTGTAGCGAAAGATAAAGTAACAAGTCTTGCCAGAAACTTTAACTTTTTTAAAGACTAAAAATCACCACGGCAAAGTGGTGATTTTTATTATTTGTTTTCATTTTTATGTTTTTGATAAATGAGCCAAAGCCCACGGAGCAATAAGTCTTTATCATACACAATTTCGTGATTGCAATTTTCTATAATACATTTTGAAAGACCGCCTGTTGCAACAACTGTTGGCTTTTCTCCAAGTTCTGCCTCTATTTTGTCAAGCATACCGTCAATCATTGATGAGTATCCTAAAATAGCGCCACTTTGCATGGCATCAATAGTATTTTTGCCAATTACACTCTTTGGTGTTTCAAGACTTATAGACGGAAGAAGTGAGGTTGCTTTTGTAAGAGCATTCTGTGAAACCATAAGTCCCGGAATGATCGCACCGCCGATATATGTTCCTGATTTGTCTATAACAAAAATGGTTGTAGCAGTCCCCATATCTATCATAACAACAGGAGGAGGGAAGTCATTAAGCACAGTAACTGCACCTACTATGAGGTCATCTCCGAGCTGTGTAGGGTTATCAAGGTCAACCTTCAGTCCTTCACATCCTGAAATTGTTACTGGTTCTTTGCCTGTAACCAATTTAACCGCATTCTTCAGTGCCTGATTGATTGGTGGTACAACGGAAGAAATGATAGACCCTTCAAGAGAATCTATATCTATTTTATTTAGTGTAAGAATGTTTTTTAAAAGCACTGCAAGTTCCATATCAGTTTTTGCAGAATTTGTAGCAAGGCGTCCGTCAAAAACAATATTACCATCGTCAATACAACCTATAACAATATTAGAGTTTCCTACATCAAGTGCTAAAATCATATGCGTCCTCCTATGTATTTTCTTCATATATTATACTATCTTTTTAAGAAAAAAGCAATAAAAAATTGGCATTAAAAAAGAGCGGCAACGAGTGCCGCTCTAAAAGGTGCTAATCACATCTGCTGCTGCTTTCACAACATCCTCTTGTAATTAGAGTTACCAAGAAGATAATAAACAGAATCACAACTGATGCAATAAGAAGCGGAAGAGCAGTTATAAGTGTTTCAGCAAAGTTTACGCCGAGGATAAGACCTACAACTGCTAAAATAAGAACTGCAAGAAAAGCAAGGGCAAA
Organism: Clostridia bacterium; assembly: GCA_045658645.1. Lineage (GTDB taxonomy): Bacteria > Bacillota > Clostridia > UBA1381 > UBA1381 > UBA1738. The sequence goes on from JAZOVJ010000007.1 coordinate 8,789, forward strand.
ATTATATAGTCTGCAGCATCTTGATGTGCATACACAACCTTCTCTTTCAGAATTATTTATTGGACAATACATAAACTCACCTCCTTTTTATGTAAGGAGAAGCACTCCTAAAATATAATATGAAAAACAATGAAAAATGAGTAAAATATGGTTGAAAAACTTGAAAAAAAACATACATTATGCTATAATTAAACATATATACAAACTATATGGAGATGAGAATATGAAAACTGATATTGAAATTGCTCAGAGTATAGAAATGCAAAAGATTACTAAAATCGCTGAAAAGGCAGGAATTGATGAAAAGTATCTTGAACAGTACGGAAACTATAAGGCAAAGGTGGACCTTAGTATCCTGAAAGAAAACGAGAATAAAGACGGTAAGCTTGTTTTAGTTACTGCAATCACACCAACACCGGCAGGCGAGGGTAAAACTACCACAACAATTGGACTTGCAGATGGTATGCAGAAGATTGGAAAGAATGTTATAGTTGCACTTCGTGAGCCATCTCTTGGCCCTGTATTTGGTATTAAAGGCGGTGCAGCAGGTGGCGGATATGCGCAGGTTGTGCCAATGGAAGATATAAATCTTCACTTCACAGGAGACTTCCACGCAATCGGTGCTGCAAACAACCTTTTGGCTGCACTTCTTGATAATCACATACAACAGGGAAACGCTCTTGGAATTGACCCGAGAAAGATTACTTGGAAGAGATGCGTTGATATGAACGACAGACAACTCAGATTTGTGGTTGATGGTCTTGGTGGTAAGGTAAACGGTGTTCCACGTGAAGATGGTTTTGATATTACTGTTGCATCTGAAATTATGGCAGTTCTTTGTCTTGCAAGCTCCATAACTGACTTAAAAGAACGCTTAGCAAGAATTATTGTAGGCTACACATATACTGATGAACCAGTAACTGCAGGTCAGTTAAAGGCAGAAGGCGCGATGACAGCACTTTTAAAGGATGCCATAAAGCCTAACCTTGTTCAGTCATTAGAAGGAACACCGGCACTTGTTCACGGTGGACCATTTGCAAATATAGCTCACGGATGTAACTCAGTTACTGCAACAAAGCTTGCACTAAAGCTTGGTGACTATGCAATTACCGAAGCCGGATTCGGTGCAGATTTGGGGGCAGAAAAGTTCCTTGATATTAAGTGCCGTTTTGCAGGACTTAAGCCTTCTTGTGTAGTATTGGTTGCAACTGTTCGTGCCCTTAAGATGCACGGAGGTGTGGCAAAAGCTGACCTTAATAATGAAAATCTTGATGCATTGGAAAAGGGAATACCAAATCTTTTGAAGCATCTTGAAAACATAACTGAAGTTTATAAGCTTCCTTGCGTTGTTGCAGTAAACAAATTCCCAACAGATACAGATAAGGAAATCGAACTAATCATTGCAAAGTGTAAAGAGCTTGGCGTAAACGTTGTTCTTTCTGACGTATGGGCAAAAGGCGGTGAAGGCGGTGTTGAACTTGCTCAGGAAGTTGTACGCCTTTGCGAAAAGGAAAATGACTTCACATTCTGTTATGAAGACGATGCAAGCATAAAGGAAAAGATAGAAGCAATTGTTAAAAAGATTTACGGCGGTGACGGCGTAATCTTTACTAAGAATGCCGAAACGCAGATTAAAAAGCTTGAAGATATGGGTTACTCAAAGCTTCCGGTTTGTATGGCTAAAACACAGTATAGCTTCTCTGATGATATGACAAAGCTTGGTGCACCAAAGGGATTTGAGGTAACTGTCCGAAACATAAAAATATCCGCCGGAGCAGGATTTATAGTAGCTTTAACCGGCGATATAATGACAATGCCGGGCTTGCCTAAAGTTCCTGCTGCAGAGCGGATTGATGTCGATGAAAATGGGGTTATTACGGGTTTGTTCTAATTTTCAGGATTAAATTCTGTAATTCTTTCAGTAAGACATTTATAAATGTTAGCTGAAAATGCAATCTGAATTATTAAGTCATTGATCCTGTTAGGGTCAGCATTTTCAGTGGTCAGAATAGGATTAGCAATTTTGTCTGCCTGTTTTGACACAAAGGAAAAACTGGTTTTCTGGTTTTTCGTAAATGAAGTATAGATGCATTTAACTTCTTCCTCGGTAATATCCGTAGGAAGAAGTTTTTGTATTGTGTTCATATTAAGACTTTGCTTTAAAGTACAGATTACGATTATGTACGCTATGTGCATACGGCTGTACTTCTTTTTTATTGGCGCAGGCATAAGGTTCAACTTCACATAATTATTTATCATTGGCCTTGTAATCTCATTTCCTTTGCCATAGAAAATCTCAAGATTTGAAAAATATTTATTAACTATTTCAATTACCTGGTCCATATACAGGTCAATTTCCGGGAGTTCGTCCCATGACGGAAGAACGCCGTTATCCAAAAGTCGTTTACATTCTATAAGACACTTGTTCGCATTTGTTTTTGAGTATTTCATATAAAAAATCCCCTAAATTAATTTTTAAAAATATTATACTACCATTATAGCACAGTTTTTTGTAAAATCAAGAATTTAATTTTTAATATAACAATAAAAACATACCATACTTATTGACAAAATACGGAAAATGTGGTAACATAGTATTAAACACGAGATGTAAAAATATTATATATTATTTGAGGAGGGCGCTTATATGAAAAAACTTAAAAATGTAGCAGAAAGAGCGCAGACGCTTGGAGAAGAAATTGCGAATGCGATTTCTCACGGACTTGGAACAGGACTTTCAATTGCAGGAATGATAATATTAATTGTTGCGGCAGTTGTTCACGATAAAGGAGCAATTGCAGTAGTTAGCGCAGCACTTTATGGAGCAGGACTCATACTTTTATATACAAATTCATCATTATACCATTCATTAACTAATAAAACGGCGAAAAGAGTATTTAAAATTCTTGACCATTGCTCAATTTTTGTATTGATTTTAAGTTCATATATACCGGTACTTTTAGTAATAATAGGTGGAGCACTGGGGTGGACTTGGTTTGGTATTTGTACTGCCTGCACTGTGCTTGGAGTAGTTCTTAACTCAATCAACCTGGAACGCTTTAAAAAGCTTTCAATGATTTTATATGTCGTAGTAGGCTGGTCAGCTCTTGCAATTATGAAACCGCTTGTTGATGCAATAAATATGAGAGAGCTTATTCTTTTGGTTACAGGCGGAGTGGCATATACACTTGGAATTATATTCTATAAAAACAAAACTGTGAAATATATGCACTTTATATGGCATATTTTTGTGCTTGCAGGTAGCATACTACAATATTTCTTTATTTTAAGCTATTATATGAGGTGAGAATTATGATGAAACAAGTTGAAAATTTTAATCCGGGAATTTATGGAAAAGAACCACTTTTTGATGTAAGAGAAATAAAAACTCTTAAAGAAATGTTCGAAACAAGCACAGAACTGTATGCTGACAGAACAGGATTTTTAGTTAAGGATGATCCAAAAGGCCCATATACCGAAATTACTTATAGAAATTTCCGTCAGGATGTTTATGCTTTTGCAACAGGTCTTATAGATATGGGGCTTTCGGGCAAAAAAATTGCGGTTATAGGAGAAAACAGCTATCGTTGGATAGTATCATATATGAGTGTTGTAACAGGCGTTGGAACGATAGTCCCTATTGACAAAGAGCTTCCTTATGAAGAAATAAAATATCTTCTTGATTTTTCAGAATGTGCAGCAATTGTATCAAGTAAGAAGATAATAAAGAACAAGCCGGAACTTTTGGCTTGCGGTGTTCCTTGCATTTCGATGGGCGATGGCGAGCTTACAATGGAAGGCATTATGAAAAAAGGTCAGGAGCTTTTGGATAATGGCGACACAAGATACAAAGATTCTGTTGTTAATCCTGAAGATGTGAACGTAATTCTTTTTACATCCGGAACAACCGGCGTTTCAAAGGGGGTAATGCTTTCACATAAAAATTTATGCTCAAACATTATGAATACCTGTGCTGTGTTTAAAATTACTCACGAGGACAGAGTGTTCTCATTCCTGCCTTTGCACCATACATATGAATGTACTTGCGGACATCTTTGTGAAATTTATGTTGGTGCTTCAATTGCGTATTGTCAGGGACCAAAGTACATTGTTAAAAATATGCAGGAAGCTCAGCCTACAATGTTTTTTGCTGTTCCGCTTGTTCTTCAGTCAATTTACAGAATGCTTAACAAGGCATTAGAGAAGAAAGGGAAGACAAAAACTGTTAAGACAGGTATTACTATTTCCAAATTCCTCTTGAAGTTTGGTATTGATATAAGAAGAAAACTTTTCTCTGAAATAGTTGATAATTTCGGCGGAAAACTAAAGATGTTCCTTGTTGGTGCAGCACATATTGAACCTGAAATTCTGCAGTTCTTTACTGATGTTGGTATTACAAGTATACAAGGTTACGGAATGACAGAATGTTCTCCGCTTATTGCGGCAAACCGTGTTTGCAGATATAGAAATGAGTCTGCAGGTTTACCAATTCCAGAGCTTTATGCTAAGATTGATAACCCTGACGAAAACGGAATAGGGGAAATCATCGTAAAGAGCGACAGCGTTATGGTTGGATACTATAAAAATCCGGAAGAAACTGAAAAAACTCTTAAAAATGGTTGGCTTCATACAGGTGATATTGGATATATGAAGGACGGATTTATCTATATAACAGGTCGCAGCAAGAACGTAATCATTACATCAAATGGAAAGAACGTTTTCCCTGAAGAAATTGAAGGATACTTATGTCGTTCAAAGTACATTTCAGAAGCAATGGTATACGAGGCTGAAGTGGATGGTAAAAAGGTGATTTCCGCACAGGCTTATCCTGATTTTGAAGAGGTTGAACAGCTGCTTGGTACAGGATATAGTGACGATGCTTTGAATTCATTAATTGATGAAGAAGTTAAGGCTATAAATAAAGACATACCACAATGGAAATCGGTATCAAACCTGATAGTAAGAAAAGAACCATTTGTAAAGACCACAACACAAAAAATTAAACGTTCTGCAAATATATAAACTATTTACTTTTACAAAATAATATAGTATAATAAATGTAAGGCATACATTTATTGTAAAAATAAGTGCCGTATCTGTACGCTTTGTATGGGTACGGTTCTTTTATAAAATGCAAATATTGTGTGCTGAAGTGAACTAAAGGTGAAAAAACAAAATCATAAGAGCGGTGCATAAAGCAGTTTTGGATATTGCTGACTACAAGCCGCTTAATGAAAGATAAAAGGAGAGAAGAAAATGCTTAAAAAAATCAGTTTAACAGTTGCTTTAATTATGACAGTAACAACATTGGGAGTAAGTGCAGCACGTAATCCCTATAATGAAATGGATTGTATCAATTTGACAAACATAACTATTGGTGATTATGCATATGCAGGTGATATCTTCTTTGAAGAGTTTAAGGAAATGTACGGTTTGCCTGAAGATATGCCTGAGGACACCAACGAAGCAGTTGCAATGGGATATATTCCTCTTAAAAAATTTGCTGAAGCAAACAATGTAACTCTTGATGAAGTGATTGCTTTTTATAAAGATGGATATATCGGTACTGAAGAAATAACAGGTGATACATTACTTAGGGAAGTTGAAGGTAATGCAAAGTTTTCGAAAATGTTAGGCGATACACCTATTGAAGAATTCAGAAATGCTTTTGGATTCGGTACTGATATTACAGAAGATACACCATACAGAATAGTAGAAAATGTGATTAAACGCGCAATGCTTGCTGAAACAAAGGCTTTAAGCTATGATGATGGAACATCTATTCTTGTAATGGTTAAGGGAAAGTACGTTGATTTTGACACAGCGCCTGTCGTTGAAAACGAAAGAGTGCTTGTTCCAATGAGAAATATTTTTGAAGCTCTTGGTGCTACACTTTCGTGGCAGGGAGATGTTAATACAGTGCTTGCAACCAGAGGTGAAACTGTTATAGCATTACAACCTGGGCAAAACTATCTTTTCAAAAACAGTGAAAAGGTAGAAATGCCGGTTGCGAGTATTGCAAAAGATAATCGTGTTTTAGTTCCGATACGTGCGATTGCGGAATCACTTGACACCGAAGTTTTCTATAATGCAAATACAAAAACAGTTGTAGTTCACTAATAAAAAAAATCAACACATTTGTGTTGATTTTTTTTGCTTTTATAGAAATTCTTTTAACGCTTTTATTACAAAACTTGATATATTGCGAAAGCCGATATCATTTGGATGTATGTGGTCCGCAAGACAAACATCTTTAACATCCTCGTGAACAGAAAGCTCTTCTATATTGTGATATACAAGACCTTCTCGTTCGATTTTAGTTGGCAGGGAAAAGTTTTTGTCAAGTTCTGAAATGTTTTTTGGGGTCATAAGGTAATCCCCTTTAAATAAACTGCCATAATTATATAATAGCAATGATAAAAAGTCAACAAAAAAAGACCTTGTAATATGTTTTACAAGGTCTTTAGTATTAAGAATTACATTTCCTTAATTTTTGCCTGAGCAGCAGCAAGTCTTGCGATTGGAACTCTGAATGGAGAACATGATACATAGTCAAGACCAATTCTGTGGCAGAATTCTACTGATACAGGGTCACCGCCGTGCTCACCACAGATACCAACGTGTAGTGAAGGACGAACCGGCTTACCAAGCTTGATAGCCATTTCCATAAGCTTACCAACACCTGTCTGGTCAAGCTTAGCGAATGGGTCGTTTTCAAAAATCTTTGTATCGTAGTAAGCGTCAAGGAACTTACCAGCGTCGTCTCTTGAGAAACCGTATGTCATCTGTGTAAGGTCATTTGTACCGAAGCAGAAGAATTCAGCTTCTGATGCAACGTCATCAGCAGTTAGACAAGCACGAGGAATTTCGATCATTGTACCAACTTCGTATGACATATCGATACCGCTTGCTGCAATTTCAGCATCTGCTGCAGCAACTACTACGTTCTTAACATACTTAAGTTCTTTTGTATCACCAACAAGTGGAATCATAATTTCAGGCTTAACGTTCCAGTCAGCGTGAGCTTTCTTAACGTTGATAGCAGCACGGATAACCGCTCTTGTCTGCATCTTAGCGATTTCTGGGTAAGTTACTGCAAGACGGCAACCACGGTGACCCATCATTGGGTTGAACTCGTGAAGAGACGCGATGATAGCCTTAATGTCTTCAACTGACTTGCCCTGAGATTTTGCAAGTGCTTCGATATCAGCTTCTTCAGTTGGAACGAACTCGTGTAGAGGTGGGTCCAAGAATCTGATTGTTACAGGATTTCCTTCCAAAGCTTCGTAAAGAGCTTCGAAGTCACCCTGCTGCATTGGAAGAATCTTTTCAAGAGCAGCTTCTCTTTCTTCAACTGTATCTGAACAAATCATTTCACGGAAAGCGGCAATTCTGTCAGCTTCAAAGAACATGTGCTCTGTACGGCAAAGACCGATACCTTCTGCACCAAGCTCTCGAGCTTTTTTAGCGTCTGCAGGAGTATCTGCATTTGTTCTAACCTTAAGAGTTCTGAATTCGTCAGCCCATTCCATGATTCTGCCGAATTCACCAGCGATTTCAGCATCAACAGTAGGGATGATACCATCGTAGATGTTACCTGTTGAACCATCGATTGAGATATAATCACCTTCTGAATATGTCTTACCAGCAAGTGTGAACTTCTTGTTTGCTTCGTCCATGTTGATTTCGCCACAACCTGATACACAGCATGTACCCATACCACGTGCAACAACGGCTGCGTGAGAAGTCATACCACCACGAACTGTAAGAATACCCTGAGAAGCCTTCATACCTGTGATATCTTCAGGAGAAGTTTCAAGACGAACAAGGATTACCTTTTCGCCTCTTGCATTCCAAGCTTCAGCGTCTTCTGCTGTAAATACTACCTTACCGCAAGCAGCACCAGGAGATGCACCAAGACCACGGCCAGCAGGAGTTGCAGCTTTAAGAGCCTTAACGTCAAACTGAGGGTGTAGTAGTGTATCAAGGTTTCTTGGGTCGATCATAGCAACAGCCTGCTTCTTGTCGATCATGCCTTCGTCAACAAGGTCACAAGCGATCTTTAGAGCAGCCTTAGCTGTTCTCTTACCGTTTCTTGTCTGAAGCATATATAGCTTTTCGTTTTCAACAGTAAATTCCATATCCTGCATATCTCTGTAGTGGTCTTCCAAAATTCCGCAAACCTTCTGGAATTCAGCGAAAGCTGCAGGGAACTTTTCAGCCATTTCAGCGATTGGCATTGGAGTACGAACACCGGCAACAACGTCTTCGCCCTGTGCGTTTACAAGGAATTCACCCATAAGGCCCTTGTCACCTGTTGCAGGGTCACGAGTAAATGCAACACCTGTACCACAGTTGTCACCCATATTACCGAATGCCATCATCTGTACGTTAACGGCTGTACCCCATGAATAAGGGATATCGTTATCTCTTCTGTATACGTTAGCTCTTGGGTTATCCCATGAACGGAATACGGCTTCAACAGCACCCATAAGCTGTTCTTTTGGATCAGTAGGGAAGTCCTTACCAATCTTGTTCTTGTATTCAGCCTTGAACTGACCAGCAAGTACCTTTAGGTCTTCAGCTGTAAGTTCGATATCCTGAGTAACGCCCTTAGCTTCCTTCATTTCATCGATAAGCTGTTCAAAGTACTTCTTACCAACTTCCATAACTACGTCAGAGTACATCTGGATAAATCTTCTATAGCAGTCCCAAGCCCATCTTGCGTTGCCAGACTTTGCAGCCATAGCTTCAACAACGTCTTCGTTAAGACCAAGGTTCAGGATTGTATCCATCATACCCGGCATAGAAGCTCTTGCACCTGAACGAACAGATACAAGTAGTGGATTTTCTTTATCACCAAACTTTTTACCGCAGATTTCTTCCATCTTAACAATGTATTCCATGATTTCAGCCTGAATATCATCGTTAATCTTTCTGCCGTCTTCGTAATACTGTGTACAAGCCTCTGTTGTAACAGTAAAGCCCTGTGGTACTGGAAGACCGATTTTGGTCATTTCAGCAAGGTTAGCACCTTTACCACCAAGCAATTCTCTCATTGACGCATCGCCTTCTGAGAATAAGTAAACAAATTTTTTACTCATTGGTTTTGTCCTCCTATGTCTTTTTATTAGGGCGCATGGCACCCACGTTATCTATTCTAACTATTCTATTATACCACAAATTGTAAAAAAGTCTACACCTTTTTTTAACTTTCTTAATAATATTTATGTAAACTTGCATTTTTATGAAAAATCTATAAATTTTACCCATAAATCCTGTATTTTCTTTGCAATTTTGCAGTCAAAAATGTATGGTAAAATTTTTTATTACATAATATGATGAAATATTACAAAAAGATTGATTTTATAAGCGGAAAATGTTATAATTATTTTAACAATTTTTTTGACTTAAATAAGGAGATATACATATGAAAATTGCACTAATTGCACACGACAAAAAGAAGGGTGAAATCATAGAGCTTGCAAAGGAATACAGAGATATACTTGCAAATTATGAGTTGTATGCAACAGGTACAACAGGAACAATGATAATGGGTGAGACAAAGCTTGACATCTGCCGTTTAAAAAGCGGACCTTTGGGCGGTGACCAACAGATTGGAGCTATGCTTGCAAATGGTGAACTTGACCTTATAATTTTCCTTCGAGACCCGTTGACAGCACAGCCACACGAACCGGATGTTTCTGCGCTTTTGAGACTTTGTGACGTGCAGAAAATTCCGCTTGCAACAAACGAAAGCAGTGCAAGGATTATGCTTGAGTCTTTAAAAAATCAAACTTTTTTTGAATTGACAAAGTAATTAAAAGAACATACCGCCCGGTATGTTTTTTTGGCTATATATACCAGGTATTTAGAGGAAGAGGAAAAGAATGTTATTTTCAAGTACAACATTTATATATTTGTTTTTGCCTTTTGTTTTGATTTGCTACTATGGCATATTCAGATGGTCAAGACCTTTACAAAATATATTTTTGTTCATTATGAGTCTAATATTTTACGGATGGGGTGAACCTAAATTCGTATTTGCGATGATTGGGTCTATTACGTTAAATTGGCTTTTTGGACTTTTGGTTAACAAATATAAAAGCGAAAATAAGAGAAATAAAGCCAAGATATGCATTTTTATAGATTGTTTTTTTAATCTTGGTATGTTGTTTGTATTTAAGTACTTAAATTTCACCTCTGAAGTTGTATTTTCAATCTTTGGTGAAAATTCGCCTATACCAGCGATAGCGCTTCCGATAGGAATATCATTTTTTACATTCCAGGCAATGTCTTATGTGTTGGATATTTATCGTGACAGAGGAGAAGTGCAGAAAAACATTTTAAATGTTGGCCTTTATATTGCCTTTTTCCCACAATTAATTGCAGGACCGATTGTAAGATATGAAACAGTTGCAGAGGAAATTAAGCACCGAAAAGAAACAAGTGATGATTTTTTTGCAGGATTTACAAGATTTGTGATTGGTCTTGGAAAAAAAGTATTAATAGCAAATAATGTAGCGTTGATTGCCGATAACGTTTTCGGACAAGTGAATGTAGGACCCGTATCTGTAGGTGCTGCTTGGCTTGGTGCAATAGCGTACACCTTGCAGATTTTCTTTGATTTCTGCGGATATAGTGATATGGCAATAGGTCTTGGAAAAATGTTCGGTTTTCATTTCCTTGAAAACTTTAACTACCCATACATTTCAAAATCAATAACGGAGTTCTGGAGAAGATGGCATATGTCTTTGGGAACGTGGTTTCGTGACTATGTTTATTTCCCACTTGGCGGAAGCCGTGTAAATAAAAGCAGGGCAATTTACAATCTGTTTGTTGTATGGCTACTGACAGGTATATGGCACGGCGCAAACTGGACTTTTATTGTCTGGGGACTTTTATATTTTGTTCTTTTAGCAATAGAAAAGAACATTGGAATAGCCGAAAAAGAAGGTAAGTTTATTAATCTTGCAAAATGGTTGTATACAATGCTCTTTGTGATAATAGGTTGGGTTATATTCAGAGCAGAAAGTCTTGGAATTGCAATTAACTATATCGGGTATATGTTTGGCGTAAATAACCAAACTGCAGATTTTGCACCGTTTATGGCGATGTTATATCAGTCTGTAATTGTTATTTTGATAGGCATTGTTTGTTCAACACCGATATTTAAAGTAATCGGAGGAAAGGTTAAGGAAAACTTTTTTACAAATCTTGTTTATGCTTGTATGATTGCAGCAATTTTTGTTCTAAGCGTTTCAAGTTTGGTTAGCAGTTCATACAATCCGTTTATTTACTTTAACTTTTAAGAGGTAATTATGAAAATATTCAATAAAAATATAATAACGTTTATTATAATTTTTATAATTGTAGTAATGGGACTTTGGGCTTCTCCTGTTCCTGAATTTTTAAAAACGGGACTTGAAGAAACCAGAGAACTTATGATTAAAAACGGTTTTTTTCAAGGCTTTAGTACTTTTACCTGGAACATAGAAACCGCATTCAGTGAGGGTCTTACATATCATAAAGACTTTCTTGACTTAAATTCTGCAGTACAGAATAACATTGGTACTGTTCAGATAGATAAGGGCGATACTACAGTTATTAAATCAAAGAGCGGGTATCTTAGCTATCTTCGTGAAGAAATGCCGAAGAGAACGCTTGAAAAAAGAGCTGAGAAAACATCAAAATTATATAAAGCCGCAAAAGAAAACGGTGCGGAATTTGTGTATATAGTGGCACCGGTTAAGGGGTATTATATGGAATTCCCTGAAAATGTTAATGATTACAATAAGCAAAACTGTGATGCATTTTTAAAGGCTTTAGACGATGCAGATGTTCCATATTTTAATCTTATTGATAAGATGAAAAAAGACGGAATAACTGAAGAAGAAATGTTCTTTGTAACCGACCACCACTGGAAACCTGAATATGCACTTTGGGCAGTAAATAGTGTGGCAGAGGAGCTTCATAACAGATTTGGATTTGAGTATGACAAAGAAAAAATTGATATAGAAAACTACAATGTTGAGGTTCATCCTGATGCTTTTTTAGGGTCACAAGGTAAGAAAACGGGACAGTATTTTACTGAACTTGGTCTTGATGACATAAGTATTTTAACACCTAAATTTGAGACATCATTCACGGATACTCAAGTGGGAAAAGATTACGTTAAAACGGGCGCATTCAGTGACGTTTTAATACACAGATACCACATAAGCGATATAGACCTATATAATAAAAACCCTTACGCTACTTATCTTGGTGGCGACTACAGAGAACAAATTATAGAAAATCACCTGAATGCAGACGGCGAGAATGTTCTTTTGTTAAAGGATTCATTTTCCTGCGCATTTGCACCGTTTTTCGCTATGACAACTCACAATACCTATCTTCTTGATATGCGCGATTTTGCTGAATTTAAAGGAGATAGAATAAATGTAGAGGAGTATATTAGGCGAGTAAAGCCTGACTACGTATTGGTAATGTATACCGGAGTCACAAGTGAAGACAGAGTGTTTGACTTCGAATAAAATATCTTAAAAGGAGAAGTAAAATGGATTTTACACTTTTAAAGGAATCGCTTGATAATATACACCAAAAGAAGTTTGTGCCGGGGTTGGATTGTATTGTATACAAAGAGCATAAAGAAGTATTCAGATATTACACAGGATTCAGTGACAGAGAAAACAAGAAGCCTATGAACGGGGAGGAACTTTATATTATTTTCTCTATGACAAAAATGCTTACCTGTACCAGTGCACTTCAGCTTTTTGAAAAAGGTAAGTTCTCTATGGACGACCCTGTTTCAAAGTATATTAAAGAATTTGAAACCATGAAAATAAGCCGAAGTGAGATTGATATTAAAAATGCTGCAAAGGTTTCAAGCGGCGCAAGTTCGGGAGAAACAGTAAAAGAAGACGTATCGGGAATTGCAGAAAAACCTATAACAATTAAGCATCTGTTCACTATGACTGCCGGACTTAACTATGATTTGCAGTCCCCTTGTATAGTAAAAGCTATAAATGAAGGTAAGAAAACAACTCAGGAACTTGTTCGTGCTATGGGTGATATGGTATTGGGGTTTGAACCTGGAACGAGATTTCGTTACAGCTTGTGCCACGATGTTTTAGGAGGGCTTATTGAAATATGGTCCGGAAAAAAACTGGGTGAATATATGCGGGAAAATATTTTTGAACCTTTGGGAATGAATGACACTTTCTTTGGCGTCCCAAAGGACGAAAGAAAAAACAGACTCGCAAAGAAATACAGCTATTACGGCGCAGAGGTGCCTGTTTTGGGCGAGAACGTTTGCGTGTATAACTTTACTGATGAATACGAAAGCGGAGGAGCAGGACTTGTATCCTCAGCATCTGATTACTCAATTTTTCTTGATGCATTGGCAAACGGCGGGGTAGCGAAAAACGGGGTAAGGATATTATCTGATTCATCAGTGGAGCTTATGAAAACCAATCAACTGTCTGGGAAAGCTTTGGAAGATTTTAATGAATTAAGAAACGGTTATGGATATGGTCTTGGTGTCAGAACACATATAAATCCTGAAAAAAGTGGTTCAATAAGTCCGATCGGTGAATTTGGCTGGGATGGAGCAGCTGGCGCATTTTCTTTGGTAGATGTTGAAAACAAACTTTCTTTAACCTATTTTCAAGAGGTTATGGGATGGGAAATTTCACTTCAAAACGAAATAAGAGAGGCACTTTATAAGTGCATTCAAAAATAATCTGTAAAGAGGAATTGTTATGAAATCAAAAACTGTTTATATATGCCGTGAATGCGGATACCAAAGTGCAAAATGGCTTGGTAAGTGTTCTGCCTGTGGTGGTTGGAATACTATGGATGAAACTTTGCAAAAGGAAGAGAAAAAAACAACAGCACCGGCGAAACAATCCGCTGTTTTAAAGAAAGTTACATCACTAAAACAAATTGAAACAAATAATGAAGTGAGATACACAACGGGACTTGCAGAACTTGACAGAGTTTTGGGCGGCGGTCTTGTCAGAGGGTCATTGGTCCTGGTGGGCGGTGACCCGGGAATAGGAAAATCCACACTTCTTTTACAAATTTGCAATTCACTTGCCATATCAAAGAAGATTTTGTATGTTTCCGGCGAAGAGTCGGAAAGACAAATTAAACTTCGTGCAGAAAGACTTGGGGTTAATTGTGATAATGTATACATTGTATCCGAAACAGATGTAGAATCTATACTTGAATACATAAATCAAATTGAGCCTGAAATTGTGATTATTGACTCAATTCAGACGATGAATTGCGAGGAAATATCATCAGCTGCAGGTAGCGTTCCGCAGGTGAGGGAAGCAACAAATGCATTTATGAAAATTGCCAAATCCCGTGATATTTCTATGTTTATAGTAGGACACGTAACAAAGGACGGTGCTTTGGCAGGCCCGAGAGTTTTGGAGCATATGGTAGACTGCGTTCTATACTTCGAGGGCGACAGACAAATGACGTTTCGTATTCTTCGTGCGGTGAAAAATCGTTTTGGGTCAACAAACGAAATTGGCGTTTTTGAAATGGCAAATACAGGGCTTGTTGAGGTGGAAAACCCGTCAAAAATGCTCCTTGACGGGAGAAGTGAAAATAATTCGGGGTCATCTATAGTTTGCACAATGGAGGGAAGCCGTGGTGTTCTTGCTGAAATTCAGGCGTTGGTGACACCTACCGGATTTGGAAACCCAAGGCGTATGGCATCAGGAATTGATTTAAATCGTGTGATTTTGATGATTGCGGTGCTTGAAAAACGTGCAAAGGTAAGCCTTTCTAATTATGATGTATATGTGAATGTTGCAGGAGGCTTAAGAATTGATGAAACTGCAATCGATTTGGGCCTCTGCGCTGCGATTGTAACAGGGAAGAAGGATATTCAAATCCCGGAAGATTTGGTTTTTATTGGTGAAGTCGGATTGGGCGGCGAACTGCGAGGTGTAGCACAGCTTGAGAAAAGGCTTTCAGAAGTGACAAAGCTTGGGTTCAAAACGGCAATAGTGCCAAGCCAGTCAATGCGAGGTGTAACAATACCAAAGGATTTGAATGTTATTCCGGTAAAAACTGTATATGAAGCATTAGCAAAATTAAAAAAATGACAGCTTAGAGCTGTCATTTTTATTATCTTACGCCAAAGAGTAAGTCTGCATATGATGGATACGGCCAATGAGTGCGTTCTGTCATAACCTCAATTGTGTCTGCTGACTCTCTGATTTTTGCCATACGTGAAAGAATTACATCTTTATAGTATTCGGCAAGCTTTTGAGCATCATCAATCTCTTTTTTTGCTTCAAGTTCTTTTTCCAAAGCCTGAACATCACAGAACATCTTGTTTGTAAGTTCGCTCAATCTTGAAATCACGCTTTCTTCATAAGTGCATTCAATATTTTTGCAGGCAGACTTTTTAGAATTTACAACATCGGATAAATGTCCCATAAAGGATGCAGCTGCCGGAAGAATATCTTTCTTTGACATATCAAGCATTGTTAAAGCTTCGATGTTAATTGTCTTTGAGTAGTTGTCAAGAAGTATTTCGTACCTTGCACGCATTTCTGTGGCAGTAAATACCTTATGAGCTTCAAAAAGCTTGACGTTTTTATCCCAGATATAACAAGGCAGACAGTCAGGAGTTGTTGGAAGATTTAGAAGCCCACGATTTTCCGCTTCCTTTACCCATGCATCATCATAACCGTTTCCGCTAAATAATATCTTTTTATGTTCTTTAATTGTTTTCTTAATCAGCTCGTGTAAAGCATTATCAAAATCATCTGCCTTTTCAAGCTCGTCCGCAAATTGCTTAAGACTTTCAGCAACTGTTGTATTAAGAACAATATTCGGGCCTGAAATGGAAGCTGCAGAGCCAAGTGCGCGGAACTCAAACTTATTTCCTGTAAAAGCAAACGGACTTGTTCTGTTTCTGTCAGTGGTGTCCTTTGCGAATCTCGGAAGTACGTGAACGCCGACCTTCATAATGGTTTTTTCTTTTGCATCATAGTCTTCATCGCGCTCAATTGATTCCAAGATTTCTGTAAGTTCCTCGCCTAAGAACATAGAAATAATTGACGGAGGAGCTTCGTTTGCGCCAAGTCTGTGGTCGTTACCTGCAGATGCTACAGAAAGTCTTAACATATCCTGATAATCGTCAACTGCCTTTATAACAGAGCAAAGGAACAGCAGGAATTGTGCATTTTCGTGTGGGGTCTTACCAGGGTCTAATAGGTTCTTACCTGTATTTGTGGTGATAGACCAGTTGTTATGCTTACCGCTGCCGTTTACGCCGGCAAATGGTTTTTCGTGCAGAAGACACACCATATCGTGTTTCTTTGCAATTCTCTGCATAAGCTCCATTGTAATCTGGTTATGGTCTGTGGCTATATTTGTTGTAGAGAATATAGGTGCAAGCTCGTGCTGTGCAGGAGCTGCTTCGTTATGTTCAGTTTTTGATAGGACACCAAGTTTCCAAAGTTCAAGATTAAGCTCTTTCATAAATCCTGCAACCTTGGATTTTATTGTTCCGAAATAGTGGTCGTCCATTTCCTGGCCCTTTGGAGGTAAAGCACCAAAAAGAGTTCTTCCGCAGAACATAAGGTCAGGGCGTAAGTCATGCATATCACGCTCAACAAGGAAGTATTCCTGTTCTGCGCCGACAGTGGTTTTGACAGAAGTTACGTCTTCGTTACCAAAAAGCTTTAAAACACGCATTGCCTGTTTATTAATTGCTTCCATCGAACGAAGAAGAGGTGTTTTTTTATCAAGTGCCTCACCGCGGTAGGAACAGAACGCAGTAGGAATGCAAAGAGTGTTACCCTTAATAAACGCATATGAAGTAGGGTCCCAGGCTGTATAGCCTCGTGCTTCGAATGTTGCACGAAGTCCGCCTGACGGGAAACTTGACGCATCAGATTCACCCTTAACAAGCTCTTTTCCGGAAAATTCCATAATAATTTTTCCGTCATCAGTAGGGGAAATAAAGCTGTCGTGCTTTTCTGCAGTAATGCCTGTCATTGGCTGGAACCAATGTGTGAAGTGGGTAGCTCCGTTTTCTATTGCCCAGTCTTTCATAGCATTAGCGACAACATGAGCAATATTTATATCAAGATGCTTTCCGTCCTTTATAGTTTTTTGCAATGCGCGGTATGTGTCTTTAGGAAGACGTTTTTTCATTGTTGAATCATTAAATACCTTGCTTGCAAAAATCTTGGTTATGTTTTCCATATACGCTCTCCTTTTGTATAAAACTGCACGATGCAGGTCATTTATTATATAAAGAAAGGCAAGGTGTTTCGGTGTGTTTCCGTGTTCCTTGCCTACTTTTAAAGTATAACATTTTGGTGTTTTTTTGTCAACAATTTATTTAAAAAAACGGCTGTATAATAGGGAATTATGGCAAATCATCCAAAGATTTAAATACATATCCCGCTTCTTTTGCATAATTTATAATATCTTCTAACGCATCCGAGTTGTCTTGTGATACAGCATGGAGAAGAATTATGCAACCGCTATGAAGATATGGAGTAACTGCATCAAAGGCATACTGACTGCCTCGGATAACGTCCCGCTCCCAGTCTTTGTATGCAAAACTCCAGAACATTGTTTTGTATCCGGCGTCCTTTGCCAAAGCAAGAACACGCTCACTGTATTCACCTTCAGGAGGGCGCATATACTTCATATGTTCGCCGAAGATATTGTAGAACTTATCGTCAAGTTCTTTAAGTTCTGCACGCATCTTTTCGGGGTCTGAAAGCTTATGCAAATTCGGGTGGTTTTCGGTATGGTTGCCAACAATATGCCCCTCTTCAACCATTCTTTTGACAAGGTCAGTTTCACGGTCTAAATATGAGCCTGTAATAAAGAACGCTGCAGGAACTTCACACTTCTTCAATGTATCGAGAATTGGTGCTGTAAATCCGTTTTCATAGCCCTCGTCAAATGTCAGGTACAAAACCTTTTCTTCCCGTGGGTCCATATAATATGTATCATATTTCTGGAAAAGTTCCTGTGTTTTTTTTGGAATGCTTGGCTTCGAGCCTTTTACTTTAACAAATCCCCAACCAGAGCCTTTATTATCCAAAGCTGCTATTGAACCTGCCGGTGCAGGAGCATCTGTTGGTGTATCAGTAGTTTCAGGCGTACTTTTGGGAGTTGGAGTTGGAGTTGGAGTCGGTGTTGGCTCCGCAGTTGGAGTTATAACCGGTGTGGTTTTAACAGGGTCTAAAACATCTGTATTAGCGTCTAAAACACCACAAGAAGCAATAAATAGCAAAGCTGAAAGCATAAAAACAATTTTTTTCATAGCAATACCTCACTTTAATTTATGTTTAATATATATTCTGAGACTTACGAAAATATTAGCGGGGCGAGGTAGGGGCAAAATATATTTGCCCTTAAAATCGCGCAAGCCGTATTTCAATTTCACCATTATCACAAAAAACTGTTCGAATTAATCGACATATTTTTATTCAACCGTAACAGATTTAGCCAAATTTCTCGGCTTATCAACATCAAACCCCTTTTCAGTACATACATAATATGCAAGTAATTGAAGAGGAATTATTGAAATAATCGGAGAAAGAAGAGGGTTTATTTCAGGAAGAGCAAAAACGTAGTCAAATGCTGAAGTGTCAGATAAACAAGAAGTAAAACCGATTGTCTTTGCTCCACGTGCGGAAACCTCTTTCACGTTACTGTTAAGCTTGCTTGAAATTTCGGGGTTAGTGCATATTGAAATTACAACTGTGTTATTTTCGATTAATGCAATAGGCCCATGTTTTAGTTCGCCGCTTGCATAAGCTTCAGAGTGTATATAGGATATTTCTTTAAGCTTTAATGAAGCTTCCTGTGCTACAAAGTAATCAAGACCACGCCCTAAGAAATATATATCATATTCATTGGCTACTTTTTTTGCCAAACGTTTCATGTCATTTTCCAGTTCAAAAACTTTAAAAAGTAAGTCAGGGATATCCGAAAGCTGTTTTTTAATATTAAAAAGTTCTTCTTTTGAAGCTGTATTTTTAAATTCCGCAATATGAATTGCAAAAAGATAAAAAGCTGCAAGCTGGGTTGTGTAAGCTTTGGTTGATGCAACCGAAATTTCAGGTCCTGCATGGGTGTAAAATACAAAATCAGCTTCCCGTGCAACTGAAGAACCCACGACATTTGTTATAGCATAAACAGTATTTCCCAGCTTTTTTGCCATTCGCAAGCATGCAAGAGTATCTGCAGTTTCACCTGACTGGCTTACCACTATAATTGCAGTGTTTTGACTTATAAGAGGTATAGCATATCGGAATTCTGACGCAAGATAAACTTCGCAGGGGATTTTTGCAAGTGTTTCGATTGCTTTTTTGCCGACAAGCCCCGCATGGTAGGCGGTTCCGCAGGCAACAATAAAAAACTTTTCTATGTTATCAGGGAATTCTATACTATCAATATTCAAATTCAATGAAGCGTCAAGGCGACCCCTTAGCGTACTTTTTATAGCAACGGGTTGCTCGAAAATTTCTTTTAACATAAAATGTTCATAGCCATCTTTTTGAGAGTCCTGAATGGTAAAATCCACATTAAATATTTTTTTGCTTATTTTATTACCTGAAAAGTCTTCAATTTGAACATTATCTTTTGTGATGGTAACAAATTCATTATCCTCCAATAGATATACACTGCGGGTTTTAGAAATAATCGCAGGAATATCCGATGCGATAAAGTTTCCATTTGGATGAATCCCTACAATTAAAGGACTATCCTTTCTTACCGCAACGATTTTATCCGGTTCAGATGAAGAAATAACCCCGATGGCATAGCTACCCTCAAGTTTTTCGGTTGCTTTTTTGACGCTCTTCAAAAGGTCCCCATCATAATACATATCGATGAGGTGGGGGATAACCTCTGTGTCTGTTTCCGATTTAAAAGAGTATCCCTTTTCTATGAGATAGTTTTTTAAAGATTGATAATTTTCTATAATTCCGTTATGAACAACAGCAATTGTTTCTTTTTCATTAGTGTGTGGGTGAGAATTTGCAACAGAAGGGACCCCGTGAGTCGCCCATCTGGTATGGCCAATTCCAACGTTTGCAGGGTTGTGTTCTTCTATAACAAGATTTTTAAGATTTGAAAGCTCTCCTTCGGCCTTTTTTATATCTAAACTGTCATTCAAAATTGTTGCAATTCCACTCGAATCATAGCCTCGATATTCAAGGCTTTCAAGACCGGACAAAAGAAGACCAACAGCTTCTTCATTACCGATATATCCAACTATTCCACACATTTTACACTCCTTGGATTGTTTCATTTCAGATGGTTTTTTAGAATAATGCATACTAATTATACCATCAGAATAATTTTATGTCAACCAAAACAGTTGAGCCGATATTAATAGTATATACAATTTAATAAAAAATATAAAAAGACCCGGATAAAATCCGGGTCAGAGGATACAATTAAAATTTTATTTCTTTGCTGAATTTGCAACTATTTTGTAAAGAGCAATAAGTGCAATTGTGTTAGGTAGTACCATCAGGTAGTTAAAGAAGTCTGTAAGTTCCCAAACAAGGTCGTTTGAAAGAAGAGCACCCAAGAAAATAAATACAATTGCGATACCAGAGTAGATAATTGTTGCAATCTTATTATTCTTGAATAGGTATTCTACGTTTACTTTACCAAAGAAGTTCCAGCTTAGGATTGTTGAGAAAGCAAAGAACAATAGGCAAATTGCAACGAAAATGCCGCCAAAGCTTGAACCAAACACACTACCAACAGCAATCTGCATAGCATTTGCTTTTGTAATACCTTCTAAAGCTGCAGCATAGCTTGCAGCATCACCGGTAGCTTCAAGACCTGTGAATAGGCAAGTGATAACAACTAAAGCTGTCATTGTAAGAACAATGAATGTATCTATAAATACACCAATCATAGCAACAACACCCTGATCGTGTGGCTTTTCAACATTTGCAATAGCGTGAGCATGAGGTGTTGAACCCATACCGGCTTCGTTTGAGAATAGACCTCTTTTTGCGCCCTGGCTGATTGCTGTTTTTAATGCATAACCGATACCACCACCGATAAGAGCATTTGGTGTAAATGCATACTTAAAGATCATGCCGAATGTTGTAGGGATATCTGAAATACGTGCAATAATGATTACTAAACCGCCTAGTAGGAAAAGGCAAGCCATAATTGGAACAAGCTTTTCTGTAACAGATGCAATTCTGTTGATTCCGCCAATAAAGATAAATGCTGCAACAGCGGCTACGATTAGACCAACGATAGCTGCAGTAACGGTTACATCAATGCCGCCAAGACTAAATAGGATATTTGACTTGGTAGCGTCAAATACAGTTTCCATAGAACCTGCGATTGAGTTTGACTGTACCATTGAACCCATGAAACCAAGTGCAAGGATTACAGCGATTGCAAAGAATACAGAAAGGAAAGTACCAAAACCGTTAGGGAATGCTTTCTTTATGTAGTAAACAGGACCACCGTGGATTTCACCGTTTGCATCAGTAATTCTTGTTTCCTGAGCAAGTACTGCTTCGGCATAGATTGTAGCCATACCAAGAAAGGCAATAACCCACATCCAGAATATAGCACCAGGACCGCCTGTTAAGATAGCACCAGAAGCACCAACGATATTACCTGTACCAACCTGTGCTGCGATAGCAGTGGCAAGTGCCTGGAATGAAGAAAGACCGCCCTGTGATTTACCGCCAAATAGTTTGATGTTACCAAACACCCTTTTCATACCTTCGCCAAAGCAACGAACCTGAACGAATCTTGTCTTGATTGTGAAGAAAAGACCTACGCCTACAAGCAGAATAATTAGAATGTAGTCTGCAAGGTAGGAGTTAGCTTTTGCCACAATGTCTAAAATTTTGTCTTGCATAAAAATACCTCCTAAAATTAAAAATAGCCACCAAATATGGTAGCTCCGGGGTGACACACAGACATAGTAATGTGTTAAGTATTTGTCTGCTCCGTCCTTTTGCCTGAGAGATTAGCGGAATAACCCGCCTTGCACCTTCGGCACTCAAAATGAGATTCTCCGGAGTTCCCTCCGCTTTCGGTCTTAAGTAATTCTGAAAGTTTCAAAGGGAAATATTTAATTTACTTTAACATTTTACCACACTAATACGGAAAAATCAAGACTTTTGTCGAAAAAACATAAAAAAGAGAGAAAGTAACAAAAAATCGACCTTATGCAAGGTCGATTTTAGTGTTTATGTATGATTGAAGCCTGTCAAGTATATCGTGTGACAGGGGAGATACGTCTTTTAATTTATTTTCTACACCCAAGTTTTCATATTTGAAAAACCCCATAGTATGAAATGCCAGAAGTTCATATTTGGAAATACAGGAAAAACCGGAAATCAATTCTAAATATTTATCAAGAATTTCTTCGCTGTCATTTATCCCTGGCACAATAACAGTACGAATAACTGTCTTTTTGCCGATAGAATCAAGATAGGAAAGAGTATCCAGAACTTTCTTTATATCTCCGTTAGCATAATTAGTATAGCTTTCGTCATCCCAAAATTTTATGTCCAAAAGAACTGATTGGGAGTTTTCTAAAACTTCACAAACTTCGGGTGATAAATCACAAATACCTGAAGTATCAACGATGTAACCAATTCCTTGTTCCTTAAGAAGCGGAATGGTTTCCTTTATGAACTTTGCTTGCAAAAGTGGCTCGCCGCCTGAAAATGTAACACCGCCATCCTTGCCGAAATAAGTTTTGTATCTTGCAATCTTTTTAACAAGGCTTGCAGCGTCGGTTTCGTTTTCTGTTTTATACCAGGTGTCAGGGTTATGACAGTAAATACACCGAAGCGGGCAACCTGACATAAAAACCGCACATCTTAGTCCGTCACCGTCAACAGCCGCGAGGCTTTCAAAGGAATGAATATATCCTTTCATAGCCATTACATCTTTTCGTGGAAAGTTCTTGCGATAACTTCAAGCTGCTTATCCTTTGTAAGTCTGTTGAAGTTTACAGCATATCCGCTTACACGAATTGTAAGTGAAGGATAAAGAGTAGGGTCATTCATTGCGTCTATAAGTTTCTGTCTGTTCAGAACGTTTACGTTCAGGTGATGAGCGTTTTGTGCAAAGTATCCGTCTAAAATTGCAACAAGCTTTTCAACTCTGTCGTCATCTGATGTACCAAGAGTATCAGGAGTGATTGAGAATGTGTTGGAAATACCGTCCTGACAGCAATCGTAACAGATTTTTGCAACAGAGTTCAAAGATGCCAAAGCGCCTTCAGAATCACGGCCGTGCATTGGATTTGCACCAGGAGCAAAAGCCTCGCCGGCTTTTCTTCCGTCAGGTGTAGCGCCTGTCTTCTTACCGTATACTACGTTTGAAGTGATTGTAAGAATTGAAAGCGTATGTTTAGCGTTACGATAAGCCTTTGTTTTGCAAAGCTCTTCATAGAAGTACTCTGTAATCCATTTAGCTATTTCGTCTACACGGTCATCATCATTACCATATTTAGGGAAGTCGCCTTCTGTTTTAAAGTCAACGATAATACCGCGCTCGTCCTTAATCGGAGTAACCTTTGCAAACTTGATTGCACTCAAGCTGTCTGCAAGAACACTAAGACCGCTTATACCAAAAGCCATAAGTCTTTCAGGTTCAGGGTCATGAAGAGACATCATAAGACGCTCATACGCATATCTGTCGTGCATATAGTGAATTACGTTCATCGTGTTAACGTAAAGGTGAGCCATCCAGGAAGCATATTTCTTAAATGCTTCAAGAACCTGCAGGTAACGAAGCGGTTCTTCTTCGAAAACTCGTCCTTCAGGTGCAATCTGTTCGCCGTAAATTTCATCCTTACCGCCGTTTAAAGCCATAAGAAGAACTTTTGCAAGGTTACATCTTGCGCCAAAGAACTGCATCTGCTTACCTGTCTTCATAGCAGAAACACAGCAAGCTATAGCATAGTCATCGCCAAAATCTTTGCGCATTACATCATCGTTTTCGTACTGAATTGAGTCAGTATCAATAGAAACCTTTGCGCAGAATTCTTTGAAGTAACGTGGTAGGGAATTGGACCACAAAACCGTAATGTTTGGTTCAGCGCTTGGCCCTAAGTTGTAAAGAGTCTGCAAGAATCTGAATGAAGTTTTAGAAACCATATGACGTCCGTCTTCTGTCATACCCGCCAAAGAACATGTTACCCATACAGGATCGCCTGCAAACAGGTCATTGTATTCAGGAGTTCGTAAGTGTCTTACAAGACGCATTTTAAGAACTAAGTCATCAATGTATTCTTGAGCTGTAGATTCGTTAATTACACCTTCCTTAAGGTCACGTTCAACATAGATATCAATAAATTCAGCAATTCTGCCGATGCTGTTTGCAGCACCATTCTGTTCTTTGATAGCACCGAGGTAACCAAAGTATAACCATTGAATAGCTTCCCTGGCATTGTTGGCAGGGCGTGAAATATCACAACCATAAGCTTCTGCCATTTTAACAAGCTGTGCCATAAACTCAAGTTGTTTGCTTATATCTTCAACAAGCTGAATGTTTTCAGCAGTCATATCACGCTGGCTTATGTTCTTTTTGTCAAGCTTTCTCTGCTCAATAAGGTAATCCATACCATAAAGCGCAATTCTTCTGTAGTCGCCGATGATTCTGCCTCTTGCATATGCATCAGGAAGACCTGTCAAAATACCCGCATGACGCGCTTTTTTCATTGTATCAGAGTAAACTCTGAACACACCGTCATTATGAGTTGTACGGTATTTAAATTCGTTCTGAACATTTTCTCCAATTTCGTATCCGTAAGCCTGGCAAGCCTGAACTGCATTACGATAGCCTGCAAATGGGTTAACGGCACGCTTTAGCGGCATATCTGTCTGAAGACCGAGAATAATATCTTTTCCCTTTTCGATGTATCCCGGCTCGTAAGTTAAGATAGAGGATACAGCGTCTGTCGCAACGTCAAGAACACCACCATTTTTTGTTTCTTCGATTAAAAGTTCGTCAACTTTATCTTTAAGGTATTGTGTACGAGAAGTAGGACCTGCAAGAAAAGAAGCATCTCCGTTATATGGGGTGTAGTTATTCTTTATAAAGTCACTTACATTTATCTCATTTTTCCAATCGCCATCAATAAAATCTCTCCAAAATTCCATATTTATCATTCCTTTCTCAAATATCTCATAAAAAAGGACATCCCAAGTAAAACAAAGGATGCCCAGACGGTCGGCTTTTAGTAACCCCTGTTCCCGTATGGTTATCCATATTTCCGTCAGTAGCAGGGTCAACATAATTATACTATATATAGTATAATTTGTCAATAAATTTAGAAAAAAGTATCAATTTTTTGTATTTTGTATAATTTTGAATATAAGTGCGGTGTAAATTAGTGCAAAATGATTAGTTTAAATGAAAAATTTCAGTCAGAGGAATGCTTACAGGGCTTGTGTCAGGATTTGTTTCCATGATGTCTGCCATATACCCCCACCATTTCCAACATGTTTCGGTAGTTCGTGATTTTGCCCAGAGTTCAGGGTCAGCGATTTCTATATAACCGTAAAGAATATTTGTTTCTTCATCAAGAAAGATAGAATAGTTGGAACCGCCGTGGTTTTTAATCATTTCTTTCACTTCAGGCCATAATGCATTGTGGCGTTTTTTGTATTCCTCAGCCATACCATCATATAATTTCATTTTGAATGCTTTTCTCAAGATAAAACACTCCTTTTCAGTGTAGAATTGGTACACCCGGCCGGATTCGAACCGGCGGCACATAGCGTCGGAGGCTATTGCTCTATCCAACTGAGCTACGGGTGCATTCAGACACACTTGATTATAACAAAATGGTATATATTTGTCAAACAAAATAAAAGATTTTTAAGGACAAATAATGCTACGTAAATATACAAAAAGACAAAATTTATGTTGATTTTTGCCGTAAATAATATATAATTATAAATGTTCAGTATATCTTGTCAGCTTAAAATTGTTTTGATAGGAGTGTGTTTTATGGAATTACTTGCACCGGCAGGAAGTCTTGCGACTTTAAAGGCCGCAGTTCAAAGCGGGGCGGATGCAGTATATATAGGCGGAAGCGAGTTTTCAGCACGAAGAAGTGCTGTTAATTTTAGTTTGGATGAAATAGAAGAGGCGGCAAAATATTGCAGGCTCAGGAATGTGAAGCTGAACGTTGCAGCCAATATTTTAATAAAAGAAAAAGAAATAGATGCATTTTTGGAATACGTGGGCAAACTAAATGATATTGGAGTAGATGCTGTCATAATACAAGACGTAGGTATGGCAATGTCAGTACACGAAATGTATCCTGATTTACCGTTGCATGCAAGTACACAAATGACAGTAACTAATGTGGAAAGTGCGAAAAAACTTAAAGAAGCAGGCTTTTCGAGGGTTGTTCTCGCAAGAGAGCTTTCAAAGGATGCTATAGAGAAAATAACTCTGGAATCGGGGATAGAGACAGAAGTTTTTGTTCACGGTGCTCTTTGTATGTCTTATTCCGGACAGTGTCTTATGAGCAGTATGATCGGCGGAAGAAGCGGTAACCGAGGTATGTGTGCTCAGCCGTGCCGTTTGCCGTATATTATTGGTGATAAAAAAGGTCACATTTTAAGCCCTAAAGACTTGTGTATGATAGAACACCTGAAGGAACTTGAAGAAATAGGAGTGGCTTCACTCAAGATTGAGGGAAGACTAAAAAGAAGCGAATATACTGCTGCAGTATGCGGAATTTACAGAAAATATCTTGATACACAGGAAAAAGTATCAAAGGAAGATATGCAGGAACTGTATAACGCATTTTCCAGAAGCGGTTTTACCGATAAATATTATCTGGGAACATCTGGCAAAAGTATGATGTGTTATGAAAATCCTGCAAATGCGGCTGAAAACATTTTTACAGAAGATACGAAAAAACGTTGTCAGGAAAATGCCAACATAAAGAAAACTGAAATTTTTATATCTGCAGAACTTCGAAGAAATAAGCCGCTGACTGTTTCTGTATGGAATAATGACGGTATTTTTGTCTCTAAAACCGGAAGTATTATGTCAGAAGAAGCAAGAAATGTCGAGCTTTCAGAAGAAAGATTAAAATTACAGCTTTTAAAATTGGGCGATACTCCTTTTTTTGCGAATGATACAGAAGTTATTTTAGATACAGGAATCACATTGCCGATTTCTGAAATAAACAATGTCAGAAGACTTGCACTGGATGAATTTGTTAAGGAAAAGAGTAAGGCTCCCGAAAGACGCAAATATGAGCGTAAAATTAAAAATTACAGCTTTGAAAAAAAAGAAGTAATACTTTGTGCAGAGGTTTGGACAAAGGAGCAGGCGAGAGCGTGTATTGAAAACGGTATAACTACTATTTATGCCGATACACCATTGGCAAACGAACTTAAAAACATATATAAAGATGCTGAAATTATAGCGAAGCTTCCGCCAATTTTTCGTAATGACAGAAATTATGAGGAGCCACAAACCGATGCAGTGTTGATTTCTAATATCGGACAGTCTATTGACTCTAAAAAATGCATCGGCGGATTAAGACTTAATATTTTCAATAGTGAAAGTGCGGAATTTTATAAGGATTTGGAAAGAGTTACTCTTTCGCCCGAACTAAATCTTAAAGAGTTGGCACAAATCAGTGCAAAAGGTGAAATTATAGGATATGGAAGAATTCCGCTTATGGCACTTGAGAATTGTCCTCTAAGGTCTTTAGGGAAATGCCAGAAAAACAAAAATAACGAGGTTTTAGAAGACAGACGACACGAAAAATTTCCTTTGAAGTGTAATGAGGGCTGTGTTCTGGAGGTTATAAACTCAAAACCAATATATTTGGCAGATAAACCGGAATTTGTTAACAATTTGAAAATTCGTGCAATAAGATTGATATTTACGGTTGAAAATTTTGAAGAATGTGGTAAAATAATAAGAGAATATAGGATGGCATTTAACGGTCACATAGGAAACTCCCCGAAAGAGAATACTTTTACCAGGGGACACTACTATAGAGGCGTTGAGTAAAATTTATAAAAAGGTGTATAATAACAGGTAAAATTATGAAAAAAATTGTTTTAGCATCGGGTTCGCCAAGAAGACGCGAAATATTGTCGGGTGCTGGTCTTGATTTTGATGTATATATTTCAGGTGCAGATGAAGGTTCTGTAAGTCCTGACGGAATTACATTTGGCGTATATGTTCAGGAACTTGCACTTTTAAAGGCACGTGATGCAGCAAAGTCTATTGACGAAAAAGGACATATAATTATTTCTGCAGATACTGTTGTGGTTTGTGATAATGAAATTATGGGCAAACCAAAAAACAGAGAAGATGCATTTTTGATGCTAAAAAAACTTTCCGGTAAAAGTCATAGTGTTTTTACCGGTATATGTGTTTGGCGCAGTGATGATGCCTTCAGCGTTTGTTCGGCACAAGAGACAAAGGTTACTTTTAAAGAATTGACAGATGAAAAAATAAACAGCTATATTTTGACCGGCGAAAGCGATGATAAAGCCGGTGCTTATGCTGTGCAAGGGAAGGGAGCGGCACTTATTAAGAGTGTAGATGGTGACTATTTAAACGTAGTTGGATTGCCCCTTTTGAAATTACTTGAAATTTTGGAAAATGATTTTGGTTATAACTTTTTTGAAGGAGAATGTAAATGAAGTTAAAGTTTTTGGATTTTGGCAGTAATGTTTGTATTGACCTTGGAACTGCCAACACCTTGCTTTATATAAAGGGAAAAGGTATAGTTGTTCGAGAGCCGTCTGTTGTTGCGATTGACAGATATAATCAAAAGGTGCTTGCAATAGGAAATAATGCTGATGAGATGCTTGGAAGAACACCTGAGAATATTATTGCAATACGTCCGGTGAGAGACGGTGTTATAGCGGATTTTGAAGTTACCGAGGCTATGATGAAGAGACTTATGGGAATAGCTCTTGGAAAACTTGGGAACCTTTTTAAGCCGAAAGTTACCGTATGTGTTCCGACAGGAATTACTAATGTAGAAAAGAGAGCCGTAGTTCAATCTTTGAGTCTTGCTGGTGCAAAAGCTGTAACCTTGATTGAAGAACCGATGGCTGCAGCACTGGGTGCAGGAGTTGAGGTTTTAAATCCGTCAGGATATATGATAGTAGATATTGGCGGTGGAACTTGCGAGGTTGCCGTAATAGCTCTTGGCGGAGTAGTTTCTTCACGTTCACTTCGTAGTGCGGGTTGTGCATTTGACGAGGCTATAATGAGTTATGTCAAGAAAAAGTACAACCTTACCATTGGCGATAAAACCGCAGAGGAAATAAAAATTCAGTTAGGGTCAGCACTGCCGTATGCAGACGAGGGCCATTACGAAATGCGCGGACGTGATGTAATAACAGGTCTTCCAAAGAATATTCAAATTTCGTCCGGTGAAGTAAGAGAAGCTATGGCTGATAATATTTCTGACATTATCGAAGAAATCCGCAACACCCTTGAAATTACACCTGCGGAACTTATTGCAGATGTGTTGGAAAACGGAATCATACTATCCGGCGGTGGTGCACTTATAAGAAATATTGACAAGGCTATCGAAGCGGCAATAGGTGTACCTGTTAAAATTGCAGAAAATCCGCTTGATTGTGTTGTTTTGGGAACTGCGATAGCGGCTGAAAATGAAGATATTCTTATGCGTTCCGGATTGGGTCGCAGATAAAGAAAACGAGAGGTTTTAAAAATGCCTTTTTTAAGAAACAAAATTATTAAGATAATTACTATAGTCATAGTTGTTTGTGCGGTGCTTTCGGGTATGGCGTACTTTGGTAATAATCCTGTTCAACGCGCCCTTTACACAGTTATTTCACCGGTATTCAATACGGCATACTCCGTAATAACGCCTGTGCGTAAATTTTTCACAAGCATTAAAGAATCGGACAACTATGAAAAAGAGATAAAGAGTTTGAAAGAACAGGTTAATGCTCTTTCTATTGAAAATAAAAGCCGAGAAGACTATATAAACGAAAATAAGCGTTTAAAAGAACTTCTTGATTTAAAGGATAACACAATGGCGGCATATAACACCGTTACTGCACGTGTGGTTTCCTATGAGCCAAATAGCTGGTATGATACTGTAATGCTTGGTAAAGGAACGAAAGACGGAATAAGCATCGATAATATTGTTATTACGAGTCTTGGAGTTGTTGGCCGTGTTACAGATTGCGGAAGCAACTGGGCAAAAGTGTCAACCATTATAAATTCTTCAAATTCTGTGGGTGTTAAACTCTCCCGTACAGGAGATGTAGGAGTTTTAAGCGGTGACGCAAGTCTTGCACAGGATAAAAATGCAAAGCTTGAATATTTGTCAAACGATAAAAATCTGATAAAAGGAGATATACTTGTAACTTCAGGTCTTGGTGGAGTATATCCTGCAGATCTTACTGTTGGAAAGATAATAAATATTAAATCGGACAGCGCGGGAAATCTTGATTACGGTGTTGTAGAACCAAGTGTGGATTTTTCGTCACTTTATGAAGTGCTTGTTATAACAGGAATGAAAGATGGGTATGTGCCAAAGGGCGACCCTTTAGAAGTTTCGGTAGCAGCTGACGTTGAAGATGAAGATGTTTCAGGAGACCAAATAACAGAATGAAGATTTTTAAAGATATAAAATACTTTCTGATATGCTTTTTTGTTATTATTTTTGAACTTACTGTAGGGAAGTACCTTGCAATTTCAGGCACTGTTCCTATGCTTTCTTTTTGTCTTTCTTTAGTTATAGCAACAAAGGAAGAAAAACTTGACTACATAGTTACTATCGCCATTGTAATTGGGGTATTGTCTGATTTGTTTTCTGGTCACGGCTTTGGAATATATACCCTAACTTTCACTTTAGCAGTGATTTCAACTTATCTTTTAAGGAATAATATATTTTCTTCAACTGCTTTGTTTATAATTTGTAATACCTTTATTTTAACGTTGATTTTCAGTGTTATATACTATATTTTTAATATTTTGAACGTAGGAATAGCTTTTGGCACAATGATTTCAAATATAGCTGTTCCAACAGCGATATATAATGCAGTTGTAAGTATTGTATTTTACTTAATTCTTAACTTGACTCTTTATAGAAGGAGGTAGAGATTTTGTCAAAGCGAAGATTGCTCTTTATTAAAATAGTTCTTTTGCTTATGATAGGAGCTATAGTTTTTCGGTTGTATAATATGCAAATTATCAATGGCGAAGGATACAAAAATCTTTCAGACCAGCGAACGTCTGCAAATGTTACAGAGAAAGCACCACGTGGAGAAATTACTGACAGAAACGGAAAAATTCTTGTTACAAATCGTAAAGGATATTCAATTAAGCTTCAAAAAACAAGCATTTCTGATGAAGAATTTAATGCAATGCTTTTGAAGCTTTTTGAAATTTTTGATGAAGAACAATATTTTGTTACAGATTCTCTGCCCATAACTCAGATTGAACCATTTGAATATACATTCAAGGATGAAGAAGAGAAACATAAATGGTTTGACGGAGTAAAAAAAATAAATGAGAAGATGAGTCCGCAGGAACTTCTGGAATATTATCGTAGCTCATATAAAATTTCGCAAGACCTTGATGCACAAAAGATAAGAAGACTTGCGGGAATGCGATATGAAATAAGAAAATCAGGCTTTTCAATAAATCAGGCATATATAATAGCAGAAGATGTTTCAGCGGTTGTTGTCTCAAAAATTAAGGAAAGACAAAACGAATTTCCGGGAGTTACTGTAACTGAGGATTTCTTCAGGAAATATACCCAAGGAAATCTTGGCGCACATATATTAGGACGTATCGGAAAAATTTATAAAGAAGAATATGAAGAACTTGAAGGAAAGGGCTATTCACTCAATGACCTCGTTGGTAAAGAAGGAATAGAAAAAATATGTGAAGAACAACTGAAAGGTCAGGATGGAAGCGGAAATATATATTACGGAAAAGCGGCAGACTTGTTGGATAATGATGGCGAGATCCCTGCAACCCCCGGGAATTATGTTGTTTTAACAATTGATGCTAACCTACAGCGTGCAGCAGAAGAGTCTCTTGCCAAAAACATACAACAAATTGCAGCATCGGGTGCAGGTCAGGAAAGAAGAGGTGCTGATGCGGATTCCGGAGCAGCAGTTGTGATTGATATAAAAACAGGAGATGTTTTGGCGTTGGCAACATATCCTACCTATGACCCTGCAACTTTTAATGAAATGTATACCGAACTCAGCAATGACCCCGCAAAACCGCTTTGGAACAGAGCTATAAGCGGAACATATACACCAGGTTCCACTTTCAAGCCGCTGGCGGCGATTGCTGCATTATCCACAGGAGCAATTTCCGTTAGTGAAGAGTTGCCGTGTGATGGTGTTTACACTGCTTTTAAGGACTATCAACCAAAGTGCTGGATTTGGTCAGAACAACACAAAACACATGGTATGCAAAATGTAACAAAAGCGATTGAAAACTCATGCAACTGCTTCTTTTTTGAAACAGGAAGGCTTACAGGTATCGATGCTATCTCGGAATATGCCAAGAAAATGGGGCTTTGCGAAAAAACCGGTATTGAGCTTACCGAGGAAGTAGCGGGAAATGTATCTAATCCTGATTATAAGAAAAAGCTTTTCTCAAATGAAGATGAAAAACGTTGGGTGGGAGGAGATACGGTTCAAACAGCTATCGGTCAGTCTTTTTCAGCATTTACACCTATCGGACTTGCAAATTATGCTGCAACGATTGCAAACGGCGGAACAAGATATCGAACCAATATAATAAAGAGTATACATTCTACAGTGGACGGAAGTCTGGTATATGAAAATAAGCCGGAAGTGGTGACAGAAATTGAGATTTCTGACGAAAACCTGAACGCAATTAAACTTGGTATGTTAGGTGTTGCTGACGAAGGCTCTGCAAAACAGATTTTTAATGGATATCCTATAAGTGTAGGAGGAAAAACAGGAACGGCACAGATAAGTACAAAAGCATCAAATAATGCATTATTTATTACATTTGCACCGTTTGATAAACCTGAAATTGCGGTTGCGGTTGTTATTGAGCACGGCTATCGTGGAGCAAATGCTGCGTATGTAGCAAGAGATATTTATGATGAATATTTTGGACTCAAGAATGGCGGTAATATAATAAATAGCGACAAAAATGCAGTTGGCTTTGAAGGATTATTGCCTTAATTGAAATTTTTTGTTTACAAATCGACATTTTTTTGATATAATAACAATCGTAAATTTTGGTATTGGAGGTAAATAGTTTGAA
Source organism: Clostridia bacterium (assembly GCA_045658645.1). Taxonomy (GTDB): domain Bacteria; phylum Bacillota; class Clostridia; order UBA1381; family UBA1381; genus UBA1738. The sequence continues at coordinate 42,092 of JAZOVJ010000007.1, forward strand.
TATAGCATGTATAGCACACGACAAGAAAAAAGAACTTATGGTTCAGTTTTGCATTGCATATAAGGGAATTTTTGAAAAACATTCTCTGTTTGCAACTGATAATACAGGCAAAATGATAACTGAAAATACCGGACTTAATGTTTACAGATTTTTATCCGGTTCTCAAGGTGGAGACCAACAGATAGGTGCAAGAGTTGCCTATAATGAAATTGACCTTGTATTATTTTTCAGAGACCCGATTACTCCGGAAACGTATGAACCGGATGTGTTATCTCTTTTAAAGCTTTGCGATATGCATAATATACCAGTTGCAACTAACCTTGCAACTGCCGAAGTTCTTATAAGAGGACTTGAACGAGGAGATATGGATTGGCGTGATATCGTAAATCCAAAAGAATAAATTAAAAAGCCGACCAATTTGGTCGGCTTCTTTTATTTACATATTTACGTTTTGAGAAACAGAAGTTCCTGGTACGCTATATATTAAATTGTAATTTGAACCTCTTAAGTCAATATTAATATAAGGTCTGATAACTCGTACCTGTTCAAATAGTCCGTTTGTAAGGCGTATTCCGTAATCACCAAATGTTATAAGCCCATACTTACCTACAGTAGGTGTGGCGCAACCACGGATAACAAGTCTTCCCTTTAAATTAACATTTTCAAATTGAAGTGCATTTGCAGAAACACAGTCAGCTACATAAATATCATCTTCTGTAGCAATACCCTTAAGAACAACACCATTACATCTTATAAGAGTGTTACCGGCAGGTAGTGAGTCGTAAGCACCAGGAGTGTCTATATAGTTTTTGATAAGATTGTCCATAACAGTTGAAAACTGTAGTCTTGTTATACTTGCAAGTGGTGTAATCTTGTTATCAATACCATTCCAACCACCGTGTTCAACAACGCCTGCAACATAAATTTTTGCCCAATCTGCTATTTCAGCAACGTCACTAAACTGTGCGATAGCACTTAGGTCATATAATCTGCTTCCGACAACAACAGAATTTGCCGGCAGTTCAGTTCCTTCAAAATTTCGTTCAAGTATGTAGCTCGGAACAAGATCAAATACCTGTGAAAGAACAGTGAAGCATTCCTGGAAAGTAATATAATTGTCAGGGAACATCATATTATACGAGCCGGAGAAAGCTCCCATTTCGTATGCTTTTGAAAGTGAAGGATAATACCATGCTGAAGGATTTACATCAACGAAACCGGAAAGGTTACCTTCGTTAACAGCACCACAGGCTCTTGTAATAATAGAAGCCATTTCTGCACGGGTAATTGGTGAATCAGGGCGTACGGTGCCATCAGTATATCCTGATAAAATTCCGTTATTAACTGCATTTTCAATAACAGTAATTGCTGCAGGGTCATTTGGCATATCGGAAAACGTAGCAGCATTAGCTGTAGTTCCTAAAAGCATAGCAATAGAAACTACCAAAGTTAAAAAATTGATTTTTCGCATATATAACCTCCTGTATTCGTATATCACAAATATCTAACAAAAATTATAACATAGACAAATCACAAAGTCCAGTAAAATTTATTATTTCAAGCTTTTATCTTGACTTTTTTTGTTTTTCTTTGTATAATTTTTATATCAAAAAAGAAAGAGGCGAAACAATTGAGTAAGTTGTATAAATTCTTAGCATTTGACTTTGGAGCATCAAGCGGACGTGCTATGCTTGCTACCTTTGACGGCGAAAAAATAACATTAGAAGAAAAGCATCGTTTTTCAAATGATCCTGTTATAGTAAACGGAGATCTTCACTGGGATGTTTTAAGACTTTTCCACGAAATCAAGCAGGGAATATTAAAGTGTGCAAATTCAGGCGACAGGGATATTGACTGTATTGGTATAGACACATGGGGAGTGGACTACGGGTTGTTGGATAAAAACGGCAAACTCTTGGGAAATCCATATCACTATCGTGATACACGTACTGACGGAATGTATGATGAAGCTTTCAAGCTTGTTTCTAAAGAAGAAATTTATGAAAATACAGGTATTGCATTTAACTGGTTCAATACTGTTTTTCAACTTCTTTCAGCTAAAATTTCAGATGATGTAACACTTAAAAACGCAGAAAAGCTTTTGTTTATACCAGATTTATTCAATTATTTTTTAACCGGCGAGACAAAGTGTGAATATACAATTGCATCTACATCACAAATGTTTGATTCCAAGACACATACTTGGTGTGATGATATGCTTAAGAAGCTTGGAATACCAACCAACCTGTTTGCAGATATTGTTTATCCTGGTGAAAAGATTGGCGTTTTAAAGGCTGAACTTGCAGAAGAACTTGGAGTTGAACAGATACCGGTTGTGGCTGTTGCATCGCACGATACCGGTTCGGCAGTTGCATCTGTTCCTGTAACGGAAGGTGAGGATTTCGTATATATTTCGAGTGGTACATGGTCATTGATGGGCGTTGAACTTGATAAGCCTATGGTGACAGAAGATGCACTCAAATACAACTTCACAAATGAAGGCGGAGTAAACAAAACAATCAGGTTTTTAAAGAATATTATGGGCTTATGGCTTATTCAGGAATCAAGACGTCAGTGGGACAGAGAGGGAACTTTGTTATCCTTTGACGAACTTGAAAAGCAGGCGAAGGAGGCAACTCCGTTTGCAAGTCTGATTGATCCTGATTACCACAAATTCCAAACTCCTGGTAATATGCCGAGAAGGATTCGTGAATATTGCGAAAAAACAGGTCAGAAAGTGCCGGAGACTAAAGGCGAAATTGTTCGTTGTATCGCAGAGAGTCTTGCATTCAAATATCGTCAGGTTGTTGAGGGTATGGAAGATGTTACCGGCAAAAAATATGATGTTATAAACATTGTTGGTGGCGGAATTAAAGATAAAATGATTTGCTCATTTACAGCAAACGCAACAGGAAGAAAGGTTTCCACAGGTCCGGTTGAAGCTACAAGTATCGGTAATGTTATTGTTCAGGGAATGGCGATGGGAGCAATCAAAGACCTTTCAGAAGGAAGAAAAATTGTTAAAAACTCTTTCCCGATTGAAGTATATGAGCCACAGGATACGGAAAATTGGAATATAGCATACGAAAAATGGCAGAAAATTTGCACTCTAAAATAAGCATATATAAAAAAATAGTCTCATAGTATCTACTATGGGATTATTTTTTTAGGAGGAAAAGCAGTATGCAAATTAAAAAGCAGGAGCTAAATGTTGGAAAAGCTGTATTTGAAGGCGAAATTAAAAGCGGTGCAGAGGGTAGTATTATTGTTCCTGATGTGAAACCGGATATATTAAAGGTATTGCAGGTTGATGCTGAAACCTTTTTGACAGAAAAGACCGTTGATAACGGCAAATTGATTTTAAAAGGTCAGGTATGCGTGAATGTACTTTATGTGCCGGAAACCGAAGGCGAACGGGTACAGTGCATAAAGGGATGTTTTGAGTTCTGCGAAACCGTAAAGCGTGCAGAATTTGAGCAGGGAATGGAAATTGTAGCATTTTGTGATACAAGTAAGGTCGGATACAAATTGATAAATTCAAGAAAAATAGGCATTGAATCTCAGGTAATAATAAATGTAGCTGTAAGCACTACAGAAAGAGTGTCATTCGTATGCGGAATAGAAGATGAATGCGAGATTAAGACAGATAATATTTGTATTAAAGAAGCTGGAGGGAATAAGGAAATCAGCTTTAAAATTGATGAAACGGCAGACTTGCCGTGTGGAGATGCGGAAGAAATTTTAAAGAGTAATGTTACAATATTTGAAAAAGACTATCGTTCCATAAACGGAAAAGTTATTTTGAAGGGGAAATTATGTGCTTCGGTTTTGTATGTGACAGAAAGCGGATGTTACGAACATTTCAACTTTGATATGCCGTTTACTGAGGTGGTTGATTATGAAGGTATCGAAGAAGATAGTGAATGTGATATTTCATATGATGTTCTGGAAACGGACTTCAGGCTTGTTGACAGCATAAATGATAACGGAAAAAGTGTTACAGCTTGTATAAGGGTGCAGGCTATCGTACGCAGTGAAAAGTGTTATTATGCTGAATATATAAAAGACTGTTATCTTACTGATGCGGAGTGCGATTTTGAATATAGGGATATTGAGTGTGAGGAGATAACAAAAAAACCTTTATTATCCCAGATAGAAAAGCATATTTTTGAAAAAAATGACAACCTTCCTGATATCACAAAAGTATATACAACAGTAGCAAAGCCTCATATCACAGCCACAGAAATACAGAATGGCAAGATAGTAGTTTCGGGAAGGATTGTAATATATGTTCTTTATATTTCAGACGATGAAAAATGCCCGATTTCAGGCATTACTGAAGAGTTACCTTTCAGTTATAGTATTGATTGCCCTGAAGCAACACGCGAATCGGAGGTACTGTTAAGCATAGAATGTGAGCATATCAGTTGCACAATCAACTCATCGAGCAGTGTTGAAATCAGATGCGGTATAGGAATAAAAGGAAAAGTGATTAACAGAAGGAGAGTTAAGGTTATAAGTGATATTTTCACTACAGAAACAGAATTCAAAGACAGAGCTATGGTGATATATTTTGTAAGGGGTGATGACACCCTTTGGAGTATTGGTAAAAACTATCACGTAAGAAGCAAAGATATATGTGAATGTAACCATTTAAACGAGGGTGAAGAACTGAAAAGCGGTCAAAAAATAGTTATTCCTGTATCAAAATAATAAACTGCAATATATAATGAAGTATGGAGGTATTCCATACTTCATTTTTATGCAATAAATGAAAGAAAGCTCTTGTAATTCTTAACAATTTATAGTATAATAAATTTATATGATTGGATAGGGTGGTGTAATATGCTCTTTAAGAATATTTCATATGATATAAAGACAGTGCTTGAACGTGACCCTGCAGCTCGGAGTAAGGCAGAAGTTTTCCTGCTTTATCCGGGAATTCAGGCAGTGATGTGGCACAGACTTGCACATTTTTTCTATAAAAAAAATTTAAAGCTTTTGGCAAGATGGATTTCTCAATGCGTAAGATTCTGGACCGGTATAGAAATTCACCCGGGTGCGACAATCGGAAGAGGTCTTTTCATTGATCACGGAATGGGTGTTGTCATAGGTGAAACCACGATTATCGGTGATGATTGTACTATTTATCAGGGCGTGACCCTTGGAGGTACAGGAAAAGAAAAAGGCAAAAGACATCCAACACTTGGTAATAATGTAATGGTAGGAAGCGGTGCAAAGGTTTTAGGACCTTTTACCGTAGGAGATAACTCGAAGATTGCAGCAGGTGCTGTAGTTCTTTCAGAGGTACCGCCTAACTCTACCTGCGTGGGCGTTCCGGCAAGAGTTATAAAACGTGAGGGCGTTCGTGTTGGGGTCGACCTTGACCAGGTTACAATTCCTGACCCGGTTTCATCGCAGATGTGTACTCTTTCAGTGCATATGGCTGCGCTTGAGAAAAAGATTGCAGAACTCGAAAAAAACAATGCGGAAGGAAACAACAATGAAGATATATAACACAATGACAAGAGAAAAGCAGGAATTCATTCCAATTACACCTGGTGAGGTAAAAATGTACTCCTGCGGACCTACTGTATATGATTATTTCCATATCGGTAATGCGCGTCCTTTTATTATTTTTGACACAATGCGAAGATATTTGGAGTATATCGGATATAAAGTAACATTTGTTCAGAATTTTACCGATATTGACGACAAAATGATTAATCGTGCCAACAAAGAGGGCATAACAGTAAAAGAACTTGGCGAAAGATTTATTGCTGAGTATTTCAAGGATGCCGAAGCGTTGGGTATCAAAAAAGCAACAATCCACCCAAAAGCTACAGAAAATATAGATGCGATTATAGAAGTTGTTAAATCACTTGAGGAAAAGGGATATGCATATAATGTTAACGGAAATGTGTATTTCAGAACCAAAAAGTTTGACGGATACGGAAAATTGTCACATCAGCCTTTAGAAGAGCTTGAAGCTGGTGCAAGAATTGATATTGCTGATGAAAAAGAAGACCCAATGGATTTTGCACTATGGAAGGCTCAAAAGCCGGGCGAACCTGCATGGGAAAGCCCTTGGGGATTGGGAAGACCTGGCTGGCATATTGAATGTTCGGCGATGGTTAATAAATATCTTGGTGCAAGTATTGATATTCATTCAGGCGGTAAAGATTTGATATTCCCGCATCACGAAAATGAAGTGGCGCAGTCTGAATGTGCAAACGGATGCGAGTTTGCAAATTACTGGATGCATAATGGATATATTAATATCAATAACCAGAAAATGAGCAAATCATTAGGAAATTTCTTTACTATCCGTGACATTACAGAAAAGTATAAGCCAGAAGTTGTAAGATTTTTTATGCTTTCAGCACACTACAGAAGTCCTGTTAATTTCAGCGATGAGCTTATGCAACAGGCTCAATCAGCTATGGAAAGAGTTTATACCTGTATTGAAAACATCAAATTTCTACTTAAAAATGCAGTGGAAAGAGAAGAAAATGCAGAGGAAAAAGAGTTATTGGAAGCGCTTTCAAAAGCCAAAAAACGCTTCTGTGATTCTATGGACGATGATTTAAATACAGCAGATGCACTTTCTGCAATATTTGATATAGTTTCTGTAGCAAATAAGAACGTTTCAAAAGATGGCGACAACGCAAAAGATGTTCTGGAAAAGGTGTTGGCAACAATTCACGAAATTGGCGATGTATTGGGTCTTTTTGAAGAAAAAGAAGAGGCGCAGGGTGACGCCGAAATCGAAGCATTGATTGAAAAGAGAAACGAAGCCAGAAAGAACAAGGATTGGGCAGAAGCTGACCGAATCCGTGATGAGCTTAAGGCTAAAAATATTATTTTGAAGGATACGCCAACAGGTGTACAGTGGTCATACGCAGAATGATAGATAAAGAAAAAGCAGGACTTTATTCGCCTTTAGTACTTGCATATATCGGTGACTCGGTATATGAAGTTTTTACCAGAAAAAAAGTTTTGAGTGAAAACCCAAATCTGCCTGCACATAAATTACACAAAGAAAATGTTAAGTATGTCAAGGCAAAATCACAGAGTAATGCTATGGAAGTGATTGAACCTATGCTTTCAGAACAGGAGCTTGCTATTTATAAGCGTGGTCGCAATGCAAAATCAGCTACAGTTCCCAAAAACGCTGACCTTACTGATTATCGCAGAGCAACAGGTTTTGAGGCTTTAATAGGATTTTTGGAGTTATCAGGGCAGTATGAACGTCTTTTTGAAATAATGGAAACAGCATTTGACAGCAAAATTGATTAACATAACTTAGGAGGAAGCAGATGGAGAAGAAAAAAGCAACTGAACTTGCAATACTTGCAAATAAGGTAAGAAAAAATGCTTTAACAGGAATTTTTAATGCATCCGCCGGACATCCAGGCGGCTCACTATCAATAGCAGATATATTGACATATCTGTATTGTGAAGAAATGAAGGTGTCGGCAAACGACCCGCAAAATCCTGACCGTGACAGATTGGTGTTATCAAAAGGGCACGCTTGTCCTGCACTTTATGGAATATTGGCAGAAAAAGGATTTTTCCCGGTAGAAGATGTTGCAACATTTCGTAAAATAGACAGTTACTTGCAGGGACATCCTGATATGAAGAAGGTTCCGGGCGTTGATATGTCAACCGGCTCATTGGGACAGGGAGTGTCTGCTGCAGGGGGAATGGCTCTTGCAGGCAAGATTGATAAAAAGGATTACAGAGTATATGCAATTCTTGGTGACGGTGAGATAGAAGAAGGACAAGTCTGGGAACAGGCCATGTTTGCTGCTCACTACAAGTTGGATAATCTGACAATTTTTGTTGATAACAACAACCTCCAAATTGATGGCGACATCGCAGAAGTTATGAATCCTCATCCTATCGATAAGAAGTTCGAAAGCTTTGGTTGGAACGTCATTGTGGCCGATGCACACGATTTTGATTCTATCGAAGAAGCTGTAACAAGTGCAAAGAATACCAAAGGTATGCCAACTGCAATTATCTTAAAATCCGTAAAAGGTAAAGGTGTTTCCTTTATGGAAAACAATGCCGGATGGCACGGAAATGCGCCAAACGAAGAGCAGTATAATCAGGCAATTAAAGAGTTGGACGCAAAAATTGCAGAATTGGAGGCGAGTCTATAATGGCAAAGAAAGCTACAAGAGAATCCTATGGTGCAGCGCTTGTTGATTTAGGCGCTGACGAAAGAATAGTTGTATTGGATGCCGATCTTTCAAAATCTACAAAGACAGAAATGTTTAAAAAGGCATATCCGGACAGATTTTTCAATGCAGGTATTGCAGAGGGCAATATGATGTGCGTTGCAGCAGGGTTGGCAGCAGCAGGAAAAATTCCGTTTGCTTCATCATTTGCTATGTTCGCGGCAGGAAGAGCTTTTGAACAGATTAGAAACTCAATAGCATATCCAAATCTTAATGTAAAGATTGGAGCAACACACGCAGGAATTTCAGTTGGTGAAGACGGCGGTTCACATCAGTGCCTTGAAGATATAGCACTTATGAGAACTTTGCCTAATATGACTATCATTAACCCAGCAGATGATATAGAAGCCCAACTTGCTGTTAAGGCAGCAATTGAGCATGACGGCCCTGTGTATATGAGATTTGGGCGTCTGGCGGTTGAAGATATAAACGGTGAAGATTACAAATTTGAAATAGGCAAAGGTGTTCAGTTAAAAGATGGAACTGATGTTACAATAGTTGCAACAGGTCTTATGGTTGAATATGCTTTAAAGGCAAGCGAAATGCTAAAGGCTGAAGGAATTTCAGCTCGAGTTGTAAATATCCACACAATAAAGCCTATAGATGAAGAAATACTTATTAAAGCCTCAAAGGAAACAGGTGCAATCGTAACTTGCGAAGAACATTCTGTTTACGGTGGTCTTGGAAGTGCGGTCACCGAAGTTGTTAGTGCTAAAGCTCCTTGCCCAGTAAAAATTATTGGTACAGATAGCTTTGGTCGTTCAGGAAAACCGGCACAGCTTTTTGAGATGTATGGTCTTACTGCAGAAAACATATGTAAAAATGCAAAGGAAGCAATAAAGCTTAAGTAATGTTATAAATAAAGAAAACCGATACAACAGTATCGGTTTTTTTGTATGTATTCAATTATAGTTCAGGACAAGCGTCACGGTCACAAATTAAAGTTACATCAGGGTGAACATTTACTATTGAAAGACATTAAAAAAGGAGCTTGATTGAAGTGATATAATGAAGGTAGACGCTAAAAGCAGAACCAATGCTAAAACTAAAAAAAACTGCCTGTTCGAGTCTGTATCGAACAGGCAGTTTTAATTATTCTTTTTTTGTGTCTACAAAGTATTGACTTTTTCAAGTGAAAACTTCTTATTTTTGTTTCGAAACTATATCTTTTATAACTTCGCCTGCAATAATCATTCCTGCTACTGGTGGCACAAATGACACACTACCCGGAACAGAACGTCTTCCGTTTTCAGAAACGCTGTTTTCGTGGCAAATCGGCTCTTCTTTTGAATAGAGAACTTTAAGGTGACAAATTCCTCGATTTTTAAGTTCACGTCTCATAACTCGTGCTAATGGGCATACAGAAGTTTTGGAAATATCAGCAATTTCAAATTTTGTAGGGTCAAGCTTGTTACCGGTACCCATACAACTTATTATTGGAACAGAAAGCCTGTTTGCTTCCTCAATAAGCGTAAGTTTTGAAGTTACTGTATCGATAGCATCTACAACATAATCAAAACCATTTATGCTGACTTCTTTATCTTTTGTATAAAAACAGGGAAGAGAAGTGACGTTGCATTCAGGATTGATTTCTGAAATTCTATCACGCATAACATCGGTTTTGTTTCGTCCCACTGTTGATGATAACGCCACAAGCTGTCTGTTTATATTGCTAACAGATACGGTATCGTTATCGACTAAAGAAATAGTTCCAACACCGCCACGCGCCAACGCTTCACAAACATAAGACCCAACGCCACCAATACCAAAAACAATAACTTTAGCATTTTTTAGTTTTAAAAGTGAATCTTCGCCCAGTAAAAGACGGCTTCTTTCAAATCTTTCCATAGTTACATTAACTTCTTAAGTGTTTCGTTAACTTCCAAAAGGAATTCTTCTGTTCCAACTTTTTTGATGTTCGGAAGAGTAGATAAAAGTGCAAGGTCGCCTGTCATAACGCCGCTTTCGATTGTATCAATAGTAGCTTTTTCAAGGTTATTTGCGAAGTTTACAAGTTCAGGCAGATTGTCAAGTTCACCACGTTTTCTTAAAGCTCCTGTCCAAGCAAATAGTGTGGCAACACTGTTTGTAGATGTTGGTTCACCTTTTAAGTGCTTATAGTAGTGTCTCTGAACAGTGCCATGTGCAGCTTCATACTCATAAATTCCGTCAGGAGAAACAAGTACAGAAGTCATCATAGCAAGGCTTCCGTAAGCAGTAGCAACCATATCACTCATTACGTCACCATCATAGTTCTTACAAGCCCAGATATAACCGCCCTCAGAACGTACTACTCTTGCAACAGCATCATCAATAAGAGTATAGAAATACTCAATACCTGCCGCTTCAAACTTTTCTTTGTATTCCTTTTCAAAGATTTCGGCAAAGATGTCCTTGAAATGATGGTCATACTTTTTAGAAATTGTATCCTTGGTAGCAAACCAAATATCCTGTTTTGTATCAAGAGCATAGTTGAAGCAGCATTTTGCAAAGCTTGCAATCGAGTTGTCTTTATTATGAAGGCCCTGGATAATACCGTCAGAATCCGCAAAATCATAGATTAGCTCACGAACTTCGTTCCCGTTTTCATCTGTTGCGACAAGTTCGCATTTAGAACCTTTCTTTATCTGCATCTCGGTATTTTTATAAACATCGCCGTAAGCATGACGGGCGATAGTTATAGGCTTTGTCCAGTTAGGAATGTAAGGTGTGATTCCTTTCACAATAATTGGTGCACGAAATACAGTACCATCTAAAATCGCACGGATGGTTCCGTTAGGGGACTTCCACATTTCTTTCAGGTCATACTCGTCCATTCTTGCAGCGTTTGGCGTGATTGTAGCACACTTTACAGCTACGCCATATTTCTTTGTAGCTTCAGCTGAATCGATAGTAACCTGGTCATTTGTTTCGTTTCTGTACTCAAGACCCAAATCATAGTATTCACTCTTTAAATCAACATATGGAAGAATAAGAATGTCTTTAATCATTTTCCATATAATTCTTGTCATTTCATCGCCGTCCATTTCGACAAGCGGTGTTATCATTTTGATTTTCTCTGCCATTGTTTTTCTCCTCTTAAAAAAATTCCTCTATATTGTAACATATTGCGACATTTTTTGCAATTAAAAATGTATACAAAATCTGGGTTAAGCTTATATTTTTATATTTTTGCCGTGCTACCCGATAAGTTGCCATGAAGGTAGCCATCTTAAGAATTCACGCACATAATCTCCTTCCACAGGGAAACCTGAAATTGCCGGATAGAACATTATAAATAATAATACGGCAACTATTGTAAATGCAATAAAGCACGGTTTTATAAGTTTACTGCTTCTATACGTTCTGTGAACGAAATGCGCTATCATAAGAACCAAAAATGGTACGCAAGGGAAGTAGTGATAAATGAACGTAATTCTCTCCACGAAAAACCAAGGTATAAGCTGAACAAGATAAGCAATTACCAAGAATTTCGCATTTTCATTATGGCGCTTAATCGCATCATAAATGCAGTAGAAAAATGCAAGAAGGCCGGCAATCCAGACTATAGGATTTCCAAACGCACTTATATTTTCCGAAAGCTCACCGTTTGTACCTGTATAATACCAGATTGGTCTGTAATTCACAATCCATTTATACCATTGTGAAGAATATGGATGTGTAGATGAAACCACCGTTTTTCCATGATAAGAGAACATATCAACCTGGTTTTGGATTATATCAGAAAATCCTCCGCCGTTTGCACGTACAAAAGGTATATATGACAAAGCATATATCAAAACAGGTACGGCAACAAATGCACCTAAACAAAAATATATGGTTTTTGAAATATCTTTTGAAGAAATCTTACGCTTTTTATTCTTCGCATAAATTGTTGAGAAGAAAATTATAGCAAGTCCCGCTCCGGCGTATACTCCTGTCCATTTACAAGCAATACCAAATCCCATAAAAAGACCTGAAAGTCCAAGCGCAATAAAGGTATTGTTGAATGACTTATTTCCTAAATCCTCGTATGCGTATTTATACATAAATAGATACATCAGCAATATGAAGAAAGTGACATATACATCTATTGTGGCAATTCTTGATTGAGTAAAGTGCATAAAATCTGCCGAGAATATTATGGATGACAGCACGCTTATCCAGGTAAGACCAAACATCTTTTTGGTGAATATATATAGAAACGGTATCATAAAAATACCAAATAAGGTGCCAATAATTCTCCAACCAAAAGGTGTCATACCAAAAATATTTATTCCCTGGGAAATAAATATTTTACCAAGAGGCGGATGTGTCCATTCGTATACGGATAATTCGTGTATATATTCGTAAGCTGTTCTTGCGTGATAAATTTCGTCAAAATATGTGCTGTTTAGATAATTTGCTTTAAGGGTAACTACATCCTGTTCGTCCGTAACGTACAAAGGAGCTTTCTCGGGATAAATTCTAACTCCGTCAGCAAAAATTCCGACTTCTCCTACATAAATCGTATCAGAAGAAGTTATTTCAATCTGCCTTGTATTAGCCGATGTTTTAAAGTTGTTCCAATAAAAAACATTGCCTTTTTCTATTGTTTGATTGGATGTTTGCAATCCTGAATCATCGTAGGTGCTGATTTGCATAGTCCTGCTTGAGTTAAGATTTCGCGCACCAAGATAAATGTTTATATCAGAAATTTTTGTTTCTTCGGATAATTCCAAAACTATTGAAGAATTCTGGTCCAGGGTTTCAAATGTCTGCGGTGCTTTTGTATCACCAAGATTATATAATGCAACCGCTGAATATATCAAAGTAATAACCGCCATCAAAATATAGTCGATTTTATGAAGCTTTGTGTCCTTTTTCTCTTCAGAAATAACCTCTCGTTTGGATTTTCTTAATGAAGAAAAGTCGATACGTCCTTTAAAAATATATCTAACAAACAGAATTAAAGCTAAAAGTGATACAATTCCTGTTAAGACATACACAGTAACATTTGAAGAATCAAATGCAGTTTGCGGAGTATAACAGAAAAGAACGTGATACATATTTACAAACTGAATTGCAGATATGCCGATGTAAAAATACATTTCTTCTTTTTTTGATGAAATAGCATATGAGCAAAGTAATAGTGCCATAACAGGGAAGGCGTATCTTTCGTGCATTTTAACTGATAACATGAACACTCCGAAGCATATGAATGCAGAAACCAGGAAGTATCTGTTTTTTTCTTTTTTTGCGAAGAAAAGAAAATATGATGCAATCACGATAAGAATAATTGAAATATAACCCACCGCACTGATTCCTGTAGTGACAGGCGACCAGTTCATGCCAAGTGCGGCCCATAAATTATACGCATTAACTGTTGCGTAATTATATGAACCAAGAGTAGCAATATATTGCGATATAACGTTATCGACGCCAAAAGGTAATGCTAAAAGTACAACAAAACCTATAGCAGCAAGTCCGGCAAGTAAATTTTTATTAAATTTTTTCCAGGAAAAGTCTGTTAAAATAACATTATCCAATATTCCGAAGAAAAGAACCGGAGCATAAAAAAGTGCTTGTGGTTTTATAAAAATTGCAATACCGAATAAGAAATAAGAAAGAATCATCTTTCCTTCTGTAAGTGCAAAAAGCATCAAAACAACAAACAGTGTGAACACAGAATCCACCTGTCCCCATATAGCACTGTTCAATATAGTCGCAGGATTAAAGGCAAAGAAAGAAAAAATCAGGTATTTTAATCTTTCCCAACCATATTTTTCGCAAAGTTTGTATGCACAAAGTCCTAAAAGAATATCTGATATAATCGCAGGTAGCTTTAATATAACATATGTGGAAATTGTATTTGCTCCGAATATATCTTTAATAAATCCTAAAACATAAAGAATGTACATATATCCCGGTGGATAGTCAGTAAATGCACCTGAAACATAAAATGCTGCAAATCCGTCATTTTTAAGCATTTGCGACCAGGCGTTAAAACAGGACATATCTGTTTCGTGTCCTTTGAAAAAATATGCAAAAATTATGCGCAATAGAAATGCCGCAAGAATAAAAACGCCTAAATTTTGTTTTTTATTCTTTTTTGATAATCTTGCCGTCGCATAATAGTTAAATACGTAACAGCCAAGAAGAGCAAAAGTAATAGTAATAAATAATGATAGTGTCATATTTTCTTATCTCCTTTCATTCTTACATATTATATACCTTTTTAGTAAAATTTTCAATATAAATGTTTATATAAATTATTTTTGGGTATATATTATTTAAGGATAGAAATTATCCTGAATGTAGTACAGAGGGAGATGAGTGTATGAAATTTAACATCATTGGAAGAAAAATTACAGTAAACGAAAAGAACTCGGAGTACATTAACAAAAAAATTGGCAAACTCGATAAATTTTTTAAGCAGGAACCGGAAGCGAGGATTGTTATCGGAACTGTTAAAGATAAAGAATATATCGAAGCTACTATATATTCAGAAGGAATTATTTTCCGTGCGGAGGTGACAGACAACGATGTATTTACCGCAACAGATAAGGTTGTGGATTTGATTGAAAGACAGATAAGAAAAAATAAGACAAAACTTGAAAAGAAAACCCGTAGAGAAGCATTTGACGACAAAAAGCTTTTAAGCGGTGATGATTATACCGATGACGGTGACTCGGAATTTAAAATTGTAAAGAAAAAACGTTTTCAGGTAAAGCCGATGAGTTCCGAAGAAGCCGTTCTGCAAATGAATCTTTTGGGACACAATTTCTTTGTGTTTAAAAATGAGGAAACAAATGAAATGAATGTTGTCTACAAAAGAAAAGATGGAGATTATGCAATCATTGAGTCGATAGAATGATTGCTTTCCGGACGGCGGGGACCCGTAATATAGCGGGTCCTCTTTAATTAAAGGTATTTTATATACCCGTGTCGTATATATAAGATGGAACAGATTTTAAAAGGAGCGGTATTCTATGTATATTCTTGCAGTAAACGGAAGTCCAAACGAAGACGGTAATTGCACATTTCTGTTAAATGAGATACTTTCAAAAATTGATGGTGCAACGACTGAAATTGTGAATGTTAACACGGCAGTAAATTCTGCTAAATGGCCATTTTGTGTCGTATGTTCCAATCCTTGCAACAAAAATTGCTATCAGGGAACAAAACTTGAGGAACTTTATGACAAGGTAGAACGTGCGGATTTTGTTATTTTTGCATCACCTGTCTATTTTGGAGGAATGTCCGGTCAGCTTAAGACTTTTTTTGACAAGACACGTGCAATCCGTGGCGAAAAAAAGTGGTTAGGTAAACCTATGGCTGCAGTAAGCGTTGGTGCTACCAAATACGGCGGTCAGGAAAGAACGGTCAATCAAATCCAATCTTGCGGATTAGTGCTTGGGATGAATGTTGTAGGCAATTCAAGCCCTGACCTCATGGGACACTTTGGAGTTTCTGCCCAAAGACCTGCAAATGAAGACGAATATGCGGTAAAACAGTGCGAAAATATGGCAAAAGCTATTATGGAATACTTAAAATAGTATATTTTTAAAACAACAGGTAAAATTACATATAAAAATAAAGGATTTTTAACAATAAATGTCGAATTGGTAATATGGTGACTTAAAATTTGTAGAAAGGAGATTTTTATGCCAAGATACTCGGATGAGCTTGTAAATGAGATATTTTCACAAAATGATATTGTTGATTACGTATCTCAATACGTAAAGCTCAGGAAAAATGGACGTGACTATACAGGTTTATGCCCGTTCCATAAAGAAAAATCTCCTTCTTTTCACGTTAACCAGGATAAACAGCTTTTTCATTGTTTTGGATGTGGAGCGGGAGGAAACCTTGTTCAGTTTGTAATGAGGTCAGAAGGTCTTGATTTTGTTGAAGCACTAAAGCTTATGGCGGACCGCGCAGGAATAGTTCTTCCGGACGAAAACAGCATAGCAGACGATAAAGCGTACCAAAAAAAGAAGCAAATTTATTCAATGAACAAAGCTGCTGCAAGGCTGTATTTTGAAACTCTCACAACTAAGGAAGAAGGAAAAGAAGGACTTGAATATTTCAGCAAAAGAAAAATTCTGCCTTCCACGATACGTAAATACGGACTTGGATATGCTCCCGATAGTTTTGACTATCTGAAAAAACATATGAACAAGCTGGGTTTTAGTGACGAAGAACTTTTAGAAGCAGGCTTGTGCGTCACAAAGAACGATAAAATCTATGACAAATTCAGGGGAAGGGTAATGTTCCCGATAATAGATTTGAGAGGAAATGTGATTGCCTTTGGAGGAAGAATAATTAATGCGGTGGAAAAGGATGGATACAAACCACCAAAATATTTAAACTCCGCAGAAACACTTGTTTTCAATAAAGGCAAAAATCTTTTCTCGCTGAACCTTGCAAAAAAAGAGTCTGCTGGTCAATGTATTCTGTGCGAAGGATATATGGACGTAATTTCTGTATATCAAGCCGGTGTTACAAATATTGTGGCAACCCTCGGTACAGCACTTACAGAAAATCAGGCAAAGCTTTTAATGAAATATTCAGGAGAAATAATTCTTTGCTATGATAGCGATGAAGCGGGACAAGCCGCCACAAAACGAGGAATTGAAATTATCAATTCGGTAGGAGGCAGATGTCGTGTGATGAAGCTGAAAGGTGCTAAAGACCCTGATGAATACATAAAGTCTAACGGAATTGATTTATTCAAAAAGGCAATAAGAGATGCCTTGCCGTCAACAGAGTACCTTTTGGGAAATTTAAAATCGCAATACGATACCGATAATCCTGACGGAAAGGTTATGTTTATTCATAAAGCGGCTGAAGTTTTGGCGGGAGTAAAAAGCGCAGTCGAAATTGATGCCTATGTGAAAAAAATATCCGATGAAACAGAAATAAGCAAAGATGCTATTTACGCAGAGTTAAAAAAAATACGTTCAACTGACAAAACCGGTGCAAATGTAATAAAACCGGTAAAAATGCCATCTAAAGCCACCAGCGCTGTGTTGGATAGTAAGACAGTCAATGCTGAAAAACGGCTTTTGGGGCTTATTATTGACAGCAAGAAGGCGTATCAGATTGTGAAAGAAGAATTTTCTTCATCCGATTTTACCCAAGGGCCGTTAAGCCAACTTGCAGAAATAATTTATAATTGCTATGAAACGGGAGAAACAATAGATCCTCCGCTTATTATAAATAAGTTTAATGAAAAGGATGCAGACTTTGTGTCACAAATCTTCTGTAACATAGAAACGTATAAGGATGAGGATAATACCTTAAGGCAACTTGTAAACAACATCAAGATAGAAAAAATTTCTGTCGAAATTGAGAAGGCAACAAACGAAAATGACGTCATTAAGGTTAAGGAGCTTTTAACTTTAAGACTTGAATTGGAAGGGAAAAAGTAAATGTCAGATTTAGAAAACAAGAAACAAATAGTAAAAGACCTTATTGAAAAAGGCAAAGCGAAGGAACTTTTAACACACAATGATATTAATATGTTCTTTCAGGATATGGAACTGTCAGCAGAAGAAATGGAAACCATATACGATGCACTTGAAAAAGAGGGTATCGAAATCGTTGAAGATTTGGACAAAGAACTTGAGGATATTGAAGTTTCTCAGGAAGAACTCGAGGACCTTTCTGTGCCTGAAGGAATAAGCATTGATGACCACGTTAAGATGTATCTTAAGGAAATCGGTAAGGTAGACCTTTTGGGAGCAGAGGAAGAAACCGCTCTTGCAAAAAGAATGGCTGAGGGTGACGAAGAGGCTAAGAAAAAACTTGCCGAAGCAAACCTTCGTCTTGTTGTAAGTATTGCAAAAAGATATGTTGGTCGTGGTATGATGTTCCTTGACCTTATTCAAGAGGGAAACCTGGGACTTATCAAGGCTGTGGACAAGTTTGATTATTCAAAGGGTTACAAATTCTCAACTTATGCAACCTGGTGGATAAGACAGGCAATCACCCGTGCTATTGCTGACCAGGCAAGAACTATCCGTATTCCTGTCCACATGGTAGAAACTATTAATAAACTTGTAAGAGTTTCACGTCAGCTTGTTCAGGAATTAGGTCGTGAACCTACACCTGAAGAACTTGCAAAAGAACTTGGTATGTCTGTTGAAAAAGTTCGTGAAATCTCAAAAATATCACAAGAACCTGTTTCTCTTGAAACTCCTATTGGCGAAGAAGAAGACAGCCATCTTGGTGACTTTATTCCTGATAATGACGCTCCGGCACCTTCTGAAGCCGCAAGTATTGTTATGCTAAAAGAACAGCTTGTTGATGTTTTGAAAACACTTACACCTCGTGAAGAAAAGGTTTTAAGACTACGTTTCGGTCTGGAAGACGGAAGGCAGAGAACTCTTGAAGAAGTCGGCATAGTGTTTGACGTTACTCGTGAACGTATAAGACAGATTGAGGCAAAGGCACTTCGTAAACTTCGCCATCCGTCACGCAGTAAAAAGCTTAAGGATTACCTTGATTAATAAATACTTGCACGAGGAATAATTATGGATTGGATACAAATTACTATCTACACAACATCCGAGGGTATTGAAGCTGTTTCAGGAAGACTTTTACAGCTTGGTATCTACGGTATTGAAATTGTAGACGAAAAAGATTTTAAAGATTTTCTTGAAGAGAATAAGTCTATCTGGGACTATGTTGATGATGACCTTATAAGAGAAAAAGAAGGGGAGACCTGTATAAAAACGTATATAAGTGCAACTGACCCTGATACTCTTTCTGCAATAAAAACAAGTATGGCAGAGCTTAAAGAATACGATAAAGACGGAATTTTCGGAAGACTTGAGATTAGTCTTGACGATATAAAAGAAGAAGACTGGAGCAATAACTGGAAGAAATATTTTCACACAATGGAAATTGGTGATACTTTGATAGTCAAGCCTTTCTGGGAAGATGCTCCTGTAACTGACAAAAAGGTATTTGAAATAAACCCGGGGCTTAGCTTCGGTACAGGCTCTCACCACACTACCCGTCTGTGCCTTGAAGATATTCAGGATACCGTTAAGGGCGGAGAAAAGGTGCTTGATTTAGGTTGCGGAAGCGGAATTTTATCAATTGTTTCATTGATGTATGGCGCAGAAAGTGCTATCGCAATTGATATTGACCCTAACTCTATGGATACCGCTTATGATAACTTAAAACGAAACAATCTTTCAAAGGACAAGTATTCAGTTGTTATCGGTAACATTCTCTCTGATGAGGAACTGCAAGGCAGGATTTTGGAAGAAAAGTACGACCTGATTCTTGCCAACATTGTTGCTGATGTTATAATAGCAGCGCTTCCGCTTGTTAAAAGTGCAATCAAAGCTGACGGAACGTTTATCACTTCAGGTATAATTTCCGACAGAGCAGATGAGGTTGTTGCTGCCATAAATGAAAATGGCTTTGAAATCGTTTCCGAAAAGAGAAGCGCGGATTGGGTAGAGCTAAAGTGCAAGCTTATATAAGGTGAATTTATGTCAAAATTTTTTATACCAAAAGATAACATTTCGCAAAATAGCTTAATAATTACAGGTGAAGATGTAAAGCATATAAGTAAAGTCTTAAGGATGAGCGTTGGTGATGAAATCACTTGTTGTGACGGTCAGGGAAATGACTATCTTGCGCGCATCGCGTCTTTGGGGGCTGAAATCAGCTGTGAAATCGTTGAAAAAAAGAAATGTGATACCGAACCAAATATTAACGTAATCTTGATTCAGGGCATTCCTAAAGCCTCTAAAATGGATTACATTATACAAAAAACAACGGAGCTTGGTATTGCTGAAATATACCCTTGTGAGCTTTCGAGGTGTGTTTCAAAAATAGACGGCGAAAAAAAGATTCAAAGATGGCAGAAAATTTCTGAGGAAGCTGCAAAACAATCAGGAAGAGGAATTGTACCGAAAATACATAACCCAATTAACATCTCACAGGCAATAGAAATCCTGAATTCCTGTGATGTGGCGTTTGTTCCTTACGAATGTGCAGAAGAAAAATTCTTAAAACCGCTTTTGACTTCTTTTGAAAATCCTAAAACAGTGGCTTTTATGATAGGACCTGAAGGTGGATTTGATAAATCAGAAATTGAAAAGCTTGGCGATATACCTGCGGTTTCTCTTGGAAAAAGAATATTACGAACAGAAACAGCAGGCGAAGCCGTTCTTTCAATGGTTATGTATGAGCTTGGTGACATAAACGCAAATATTTGACTCTAAAAACGTATTGCCTTTTGGCATACGTTTTTGTGCTAAAAGAAAGGTAACATTATGGAGAAATTTGAGCTTGTGTCTGATTTTAAAATGTCAGGCGACCAGCCGGAAGCTGTAAAAACCCTTACTGAAGGTGTTTTAAACGGTGAAAAATTTCAGACTTTAGTTGGTGTTACAGGGTCGGGAAAAACATTTACAATGGCGAATATTATTGCAAATGTAAATAAACCAACCCTTATTTTAGCGCACAATAAAACTCTGGCAGCACAGCTCTACAGCGAATTTAAGGAGTTTTTTCCAAATAATGCCGTAGAGTTTTTTGTTTCATACTATGACTATTATCAGCCGGAAGCCTATATTGCTTCATCTGATACTTATATTGAAAAGGACTCATCGGTAAACGATGAAATAGACGAACTTCGTCATAGCGCCACCTTTGCACTCTTTGAAAGAAAAGATGTTATTATCATTTCAAGTGTATCCTGCATATATGGTCTTGGCGACCCTGAGGACTATGAAAACTTAATGCTTTCTTTGAGGGTTGGAATGATTAAAGACCGTGATGAAATTCTACGAAAACTTGTAGATATGCAGTATGAAAGGAACGACATTAACTTTATAAGAAATAAGTTCCGTGCACACGGCGATGTGCTGGAAATATTCCCGTCAAACTACAAGGACCGTGCCGTAAGAGTTGAATTCTTTGGTGATGAAATAGACAGGATATCCGAAATAAACGTTGTAACAGGGGAAATAATAGGCGTAAGAAACCATATTGTAATTTCTCCGGCATCGCACTATGTTACAACAGGTGACAAAATGAAACTTGCCATTTCAGGAATTTTGAACGAGCTTGGTGACAGGATACAGTATTTTAAGGCAAACAATCAGCTTATTGAAGCGCAAAGAATAGAGCAACGTACAATGTATGATGTTGAGATGCTTCAGGAAATAGGCTTTTGCCAGGGTATCGAAAACTATTCACGTTTAATCAGCGGAAGAAAAGCGGGATCTCCGCCATATACGCTACTTGATTATTTCCCTGATGACTTTTTAATGTTTATCGATGAGTCTCACGTTACAGTTTCTCAGGTTCGCGGAATGTATAACGGTGACAGGGCAAGAAAGGAATCGTTGGTAAACTATGGTTTCAGGCTACCGTCTGCTTTTGATAACAGACCGCTTAAATTTGATGAGTTCGAAGACAGAATTAATCAGGTAATTTTCACATCAGCAACTCCCGGTGAATACGAAAAAGAACATTCGACCGTTTATGCAGAGCAGATTATAAGACCAACAGGACTTTTAGACCCTATAATTCATATTCGTCCTGTAGACAACCAGATAGATGACCTTATAGCTGAAATAAATGTACGTGCTCAAAGGCAGGAAAGAGTGCTTGTTACAACGTTAACAAAGAAGATGGCAGAAGATCTTACCGATTACCTTCGGGAAATGGGTATTAAGGTTAAGTATATGCACTCGGAAATAAAAACTATTGAAAGAACCGAAATTATCCGTGATTTGAGAATGGGGAAGTTCGATGTTCTTGTGGGAATTAACTTGCTCCGAGAAGGTCTTGATCTTCCTGAAGTATCGTTAGTTGCGATTTTAGATGCAGATAAGGAAGGTTTTCTTCGTAGCGAAACTTCACTTATACAGACAATCGGAAGAGCAGCAAGAAACGAAAATGGTACTGTTATTATGTATGCAAATACTATTACCGGTTCTATGCAAAGAGCGATTGACGAAACAAATCGCCGCCGTACGCTTCAGGATAATTTCAATAAAGAACACGGAATTATTCCACATACCGTTAAAAAAGAAATCCGCGAGATAATAGAATCAGTAAAATCTGTAGAACCAACCGCAACAGAAATTCCTGCGGATTTAGGTGTAATGATAGAAAACCTACACGATGAAATGCTGCTTGCTGCAGAAAATCTTGAATTTGAAAAAGCTGCTGAACTTCGTGATAGGATAAAACAATTAGAAGAGATGGTAAAGAAATGAGAAACTATATCGACATAAAAGGTGCAAATGTTCACAACCTTAAGAATGTTTCAGTAAAAATACCAAGGGAGCAATTAGTTGTCCTTACAGGACTTTCCGGTTCGGGAAAAAGCTCCCTTGCTTTTGATACAATATATGCAGAAGGACAGAGACGATATGTTGAGTCTCTTTCTTCTTATGCCCGCCAGTTTTTAGGACAAATGGAAAAACCTGACGTGGAAAGTATTGACGGTCTTTCTCCTGCAATCAGTATTGACCAGAAGACCACCTCAAAAAACCCGCGTTCAACTGTTGGTACTGTAACCGAAATTTATGATTATTTAAGGCTTTTATATGCAAGAATAGGTGTACCGCACTGCCCAAAATGCGGCAAGGAGGTAAAAAGACAGACCGTTGACCAGATTGTAGACCGTCTTCTTGAACTCCCTGATGGTACAAAAATACAGGTTTTAGCGCCTGTAATCCGTGGGAAAAAAGGTGAGCATAAAAAAGTATTTGAAAACGCAAAGAAATCCGGTTATGTTCGCGTAAAAGCTGATGGAATACAGTATGATTTATCAGAAGAAATTAATCTGGAGAAAACAAAAAAGCATAACATTGATATAATTATTGACAGGTTGATAATTCGCGAAAACATAAATAAACGTCTTAGCGAATCTGTTGAAAATGCCGTAGAACTTACTGACGGTCTTGTTTCAGTGGAAGTTATTGACGGGGAAATACTGAATTTCAGCCAGAATTTTGCCTGTGATGATTGCGGAATAAGTCTTCCTGAACTTGAACCAAGAAGCTTTTCTTTTAATAACCCATATGGTGCTTGCCCTACTTGTGACGGTCTTGGAAACCTTTTGAAAATTGACCCTGATTTGCTTATTGTTGACGAAAACAGGACGCTTTTAGGAGGAGCTATAAACTGTATGGGATGGGCAGCACCCGGAATTGCAGACAGTATGGCACATATGTATTTTAAAGGGATTTTGGACCATTTTGGTGTTGATTATGAAATGCCTTGGAAAGACCTTCCCGAAGAAGTTAAAAATACAGTCTTATACGGAACAAACGGTGAAAAATATGCATTTTATTACAACAGAAGTTATGGCAGCGGTTCATATAATGCCGTTTATGAAGGTGTTGTCAACAATCTTGAAAGGAGATACAGAGAAACAACTTCGGAGTATTCAAAGGGTGAGATAGAGAAATATTTGAACGAATCTGTTTGTCCTGATTGTCACGGAGCACGTCTTTCTGATGCAATTTTGGCGGTTACAGTAGGCGGAAAGAACATCTATGAATTTACGTGCATGTCTATAAAAGACGAAATGGAATTCATAACTAATCTAAAGCTTACAGAACGTGAACAATTTATAGCAAATCAAATCATTAAAGAGATAAAAGCAAGGCTAAAATTCCTACTTGACGTAGGCCTTGATTATCTGACCCTTGCTCGTTCATCAGCAACCCTGTCAGGCGGCGAAGCACAAAGAATCCGTCTTGCAACCCAGATAGGTTCAGGACTTATGGGTGTTTTATATATCCTTGATGAACCAAGTATAGGTCTTCATCAGCGTGATAATGAAAGACTTATTGAAACTCTTAAGAATTTAAGGGATTTGGGGAATACAGTTCTTGTTGTTGAGCATGACGAAGACACAATGTATGCTGCTGACCATATTATAGACGTGGGCCCGGGCGCCGGTATTCACGGCGGTGAAATTGTTGCACAGGGAACAGTTGAACAAATTAAAAAGAACAAAAAGTCTTTAACAGGACAATATCTTTCCGGCGCAAAGAAAATAAGTGTGCCGAAAGAGAGAAGAAAATCGGAAGATTTTATTGAAATAATAGGTGCAAAAGAAAACAACCTGAAAAATGTAGATATAAAAATTCCGCTTGGTGTCCTTACCTGTGTAACGGGAGTTTCAGGGTCAGGAAAAAGCTCCTTAATCAATGAAATTCTCTATAAGAAGCTTGCAAAAGAATTAAATCATGCAGGTACTCATCCGGGAGAACACACCAGAATTTGTGGAATAGAAAAACTTGACAAAATAATAAATATTGACCAGTCGCCGATTGGAAGAACGCCTCGTTCAAATCCTGCAACATATACTAATGTATTTAACGATATAAGAGATGTTTTTGCATCTACAAATGAAGCTAAAATTCGCGGATATAAACCGGGAAGATTCAGTTTTAACGTAAAAGGCGGAAGATGTGAGGCGTGTTCGGGAGACGGTATTGTTAAGATAGAAATGAACTTCCTTGCAGATATTTTTGTGCCTTGTGAAGTCTGCAAAGGACAAAGATATAACCGCGAAACGCTTGAAGTTCGTTACAAAGGAAAAAATATTTACGAAGTTCTTGATATGACGGTTGATGAAGCAGTTGAGTTTTTTAAAAATCATCCGAAAATTAAAAGAAAAATTGAAACACTTCAACAGGTAGGGCTTGGATATATAAAACTCGGTCAAAGTTCTACAACATTATCAGGTGGTGAAGCACAACGCGTAAAGCTTTCCACAGAACTTTCAAAAAGAGCTACAGGGAAGACAATTTACGTCCTTGACGAGCCTACAACAGGTCTTCATACAGCTGATGTTCACAGACTTATTAAAGTCTTGCAAAAGCTCGTTGATGCAGGGAACACAGTTGTGGTAATAGAACACAACTTAGACATTATAAAAACTGCTGACCACATCATAGATTTAGGACCGGAAGGCGGAAATGATGGCGGAACAATTGTTTGTACCGGAACGCCGGAAGAAGTATGTAAATGCGAGAAATCCTACACAGGACAATTCCTAAAAAAGTATTTAAAGGAGTAAATTATGTTTGACTTAATTCTTTTTGACCTTGACGGGACCTTAACTGACCCAAAAGAAGGCATTACAAATTGTGTGAAATACGCCCTTGAGTATTTCGGAATTGATGAAAATGACGAGGCAACACTTTTGTCATTTATAGGCCCGCCGTTATACGATTCTTTCAGAGAATTGTATGGTTTTTCAAACGAAGATGCAAATCTTGCAGTAGATAAGTATCGTGAAAGATATTCTGTTACCGGTTTATTTGAAAACAGTGTTATGGATGGCGCTGCAGAAATTTTAAAAGCTTTAAAAGATGCCGGAAAAACAACTGCTCTTGCCACTTCAAAACCACTTGTTTTTGCTGAAAAAATTGTTGAAAAATATGGTCTTTTGAAATATCTGGATTACGTGGTGGGTGCTGACCTTAAAGGTGGTATAAACTACAAGGATGAAATCATAAATGAGGTTTTACGATTAGCTAAACCTGATGATTTATCAAAAGTAGTGATAATAGGGGACAGAAAGCACGATATTTTAGGCGCTAAAAAGTGCAGTATATCGTCAATAGGCGTTAAATGCGGTTATGCAGAAGAGAATGAGCTTGAAACCGCAGGTGCTGATTTTGTCTTTGAAAATCTCTCTGAAGTACAGGAATTTTTAATAAATAACCCTTGACTTTTTCATAAAAAAGTGGCATAATTATTGTATAAAGACTATGATGAAGACAGTAACTGTATGCATAATCCAAAAAGAGAGGGAATGTCGTGGCTGGAAGCATTTCTTTGGTGGCGTATAGCGAATACCACTTCGGAGTTGCGTGCTGAACTTTTAGTAGGCATTGCCGTTTCCCTTTACGTTAAAAGCAAATGAGTGATGATTTATCATAATTAGGGTGGAACCGTGCTAATTTGCACCCCTAAGAAGACTACACGTTTTCTTGGGGTGTTTTTTATTGTAAGAAAACTAATTTACTTTATGAAAAGAGGTATATAAAAATGGAAATGAACGAACTTCAAACACTAAGACATTCTGCGTCACACGTAATGGCACAGGCAGTTAAGCGTCTGTTCCCGGGCACAAAACTTGCTATCGGGCCAGCTATTGACACAGGATTTTATTATGACTTTGATTCAGACCACACTTTTACTCAGGAAGACCTTGATAAAATTGAGGCTGAAATGAAAAAAATCGCTAAAGAAAATCTTAAGATTGAACGATTTGAACTTTCAAGAGAAGAAGCGTTAGAGCTTATGAAAGATGAGCCTTACAAGGTTGAACTTATAAATGATTTACCTGAAGGTGAAATAATCTCTTTCTATAAGCAGGGCGAATTTACTGACCTTTGCGCAGGACCACACGTAAACTACACAAGCAAAGTAAAAGCATATAAACTTTTAAGTGCAACAGGTGCTTACTGGCGTGGTGATGAGCATAACAAAATGTTACAGAGAATCTACGGAACAGCTTTTCAGTCAAAGGATGAACTTAATGAATATTTAGAACAGAGAGAAGAGGCAAGAAAGCGTGACCACAATAAGCTTGGCCGCGAACTTGAGCTTTTCACAACTTCTGATATAATTGGTCAGGGTCTACCTATCCTGCTGCCAAAGGGTGCAAGAATTATCCAGCTTCTTCAGAGATTTGTAGAAGATGAGGAACAGAAGAGGGGATGGCAGCTTACGAAAACTCCGCTTATGGCAAAGAGCGATCTTTATAAGCTTTCAGGTCACTGGGACCACTATCAGGACGGTATGTTCGTTCTTGGTGACGAAGAAAAGGATAAGGAAGTGTTTGCACTTCGCCCGATGACTTGTCCGTTCCAGTACCAGGCATTTTTAAATCGCGGACGCTCATACAGAGACCTTCCAATGCGACTTAATGAAACATCAACACTGTTCAGAAACGAAGCTTCAGGCGAAATGCACGGGCTTATTCGTGTACGACAGTTTACAATTTCAGAAGGTCACTTGTTGTGTACTCCTGAACAGCTTGAAGAAGAATTTAAGGGTTGTCTGGAGCTTGCTATATAT
Organism: Clostridia bacterium; assembly: GCA_045658645.1. Taxonomy (GTDB): domain Bacteria; phylum Bacillota; class Clostridia; order UBA1381; family UBA1381; genus UBA1738. Next base: position 69,388 of record JAZOVJ010000007.1, read on the forward strand.
ATGCTTAAAACTCTCGGACTATATGAGGACGTATCATACAGATTCTCACAGTGGGATCCTGATAACAGAGATAAGTATATAGGTACAAACGAACAGTGGGATGAAGCTCAGGGTATAATGGAAAAAATTCTTAACCACCTTGAAATTCCTTATAAAGTTGGAGTAGGTGAGGCTGCGTTCTACGGCCCGAAACTTGATATTCAGATTAAGAATGTATATGGTAAGGAAGACACATTGATTACAATTCAGATTGACCAGATGCTTGCTGAAAAGTTTGGTATGGAGTATGTTGATAAAGACGGACAGAAGAAAAATCCGTATATTATCCACAGAACTTCACTTGGTTGCTATGAAAGAACACTTGCACTTTTAATTGAAAAATATGCAGGTGCATTCCCGGCTTGGCTTGCTCCTGTTCAGGTTAAAATTCTTCCTATCGCTGACCGTCATCACGAGTATGCAAAAGAGGTTATGTCAAAGATTCAAGAATCCGGCATAATCCGTGTAGAAATTGACGACAGAGCAGAAAAAATCGGTTACAAGATAAGAGAAGCTCAGCTTGAGAAGATACCTTATATGCTTGTTTTGGGCGATAAGGATATCGAAGAAGGCGGTGTTTCTGTTCGTTCAAGAAAAGAAGGCGATATGGGTAGCCGTAAGGTAGAAGAATTTATTGCTGACCTGTTGGAAGAAATCAGAACAAAGAAACTTTAATAGACATCGGAGTGCCACATAAGCACTCCTTTTGTCACTGTTTTAACTTTTTTTCATATTATGCCATAGGGTGATTTTATGAAAATTAAGCTTAACGGTGATTTTTCAAAGAAACTGCGTTTTGTTAGTTTTTTTGTGGCGTGTACTTTGGTTTTTTTTAATCTTTTCTTTCTAATTTTAACAAGATTTAAACCTGTCTTTGAAGAAAAGGCAGCTCACGCTGCTAAAACCAAAGCTATAGATATTATAAATAAAGCTACAGATGACGTGTTCTTTGATATTTCCTCGCCCGAACTGGTAATAATAGATAAAGACCAAGAGGGTAGTATAACATCCGTTAGTGCTGATACAATAGAAATAAACCGGCTTAAAACAAAACTTTCAAAGTGCATACAAAACTATGCGGAAAAGGCTGAAGATTCAAAGGTTTACATACCAATTGGTAGTTTAACAAACTTTGAGGTTTTACAAGGTTTTGGATACAGAATACCTGTAAATATTTCAACAGATGGTTTTGCAAAAATTGATTTTGATGATGAATTTGTGTCCTGTGGAATTAATCAGGTTAAGCATAAAATTTTTATGACAGTTTCTGTCCGGGTTTCTGTTGTTTCTGCAGTATTTGCAAGAACAGAAACGGTAGTCGCAGAAGTACCAGTTGCCGAAACTGTAATCACGGGGACCGTTCCGACCTACTACGGAGATAATATGAGCATTTTAGGGAGATAACTATGGATAACATTCAAAAAAGAATTCAGGAACTTTCAGAACTTTTAGAGTATCATTCAAAGAAGTATTATGTTGAAGATAATCCTGAGATAACCGATTATGAATATGATATGATGTTGCGTGAGTTAGAAAATCTTGAAAGCGAACATCCTGAATATATTTCTCCTCTTTCTCCTACACAAAGAGTCGGAGGAAAGGCGATTGAAGGATTTAGTGAGGTTACCCATGAAGTGCCTATGGAAAGCCTTCAGGATGCATTCTCTGAGGCAGAAGTATATGATTTTGACCGGCGCGTTTCAGATGTGGTTTCGGGTTACGAATACGCGGTTGAGCATAAAATTGACGGTCTTTCCGTATCCTTGGAATACAAAAACGGGGAGTTTGTTCGCGGTTCTACAAGAGGCGATGGAGTTGTAGGTGAAGACGTTACACAAAACCTTAAAACAATTAAATCGATACCTTTAAAACTTACTGAAAAAATCCCTTTTATTGAGGTAAGAGGCGAGGTTTATATTTCAAAGGAAAACTTCCGCAAAATTAATGAAACAAGGGAAGAGAGAGAAGAACCTGTCTTTGCAAACCCGAGAAATGCAGCAGCAGGATCTCTTCGTCAGCTTGACCCGAAAATTGCAGCTGAGCGAAAAATGGATATTTTTGTGTTTAATATCCAGAAAATTGAAGGAAAAGTTATAGAAAATCACGTTGAAGGACTTAAATATTTAAAGGAATTAGGTTTTAAAACGATTTTGAATGAATCTGTTTTTCCTGACATTAAATCAGCCTTTCAAAGAGTGCTTGAAATAGGCGAAGAACGAGGAAACCTCCCATTCGACATAGATGGCGCAGTTATAAAGGTTAATGATATCCCGATGCGACACACTCTTGGTTCAACTTCAAAGTTCCCGAGGTGGGCTATAGCGTACAAATTTCCGCCGGAACAAAAAGAAACAAAGTTATTGGACATACTCCTTCAAGTAGGAAGAACGGGGGCTGTAACTCCACTTGCGGTTTTGGAGCCTGTAAGAGTTGCAGGAACTACAGTTTCACGTGCAACGCTTCATAATCAGGATTATATTGACGAAAAAGACATAAGAATAGGGGATACTGTCATAGTTCAAAAGGCAGGGGATATTATACCCGAAATTCTTTCTGTTAAAAAAGAGAAGAGAACAGGGGAGGAAAGGGTATTTAAAATGCCTGAAAAATGCCCTGTATGCGGTGCAAACGTTGTACGTGAAGAAGGTGAAGCAGCATTCAGATGCACGGGTTCAGGATGCCCTGCGCAAATTACACGTAATATCATACATTTTGTATCAAGAAATGCTATGGATATTGATGGTCTTGGACCGGCCATAATCGAACAATTACTTGAACGAGATATGATTAAGAATGCCGCAGATTTGTACTATATACAAGCTCAGGATGTTATGACAATGGACAAAATGGGTAAAAAATCTGCAGAAAATCTTATAAACGCCATTGAAAAATCAAAGGAAAACACACTTTCAAAGCTTATAACTGCACTTGGAATACGATTTATTGGTGAAAAAGCATCTAAACTGATAGCAAAATATGCTCAAAATATGGACACGCTAATTAATTTAACCAAAGAAGAACTAACTTCTATAGACGAAATTGGTGATGCCATGGCTAAAAGCGTAATTGATTATTTTTCTGAGCCGCAAAATCTGGAATTGATTGAAAAATTACGCCAGGCGGGTGTTAATTTTGAGGAAAAAGTTGAAGAAAATGCTGATTTGCGCTTCAGTAATATGACTTTTGTGCTAACAGGTACGCTAAGCGAATTTACCCGTAATGAAGCAAGTGAAATTATTGAAAAAATGGGTGGAAAAACATCTTCAAGCGTATCTAAAAAGACCACTTTTGTACTTGCCGGTGAGGAAGCTGGAAGTAAACTGGAAAAAGCCAATAAATTAGGTGTAAAAGTTATAAACGAGCAGGAATTTAAGGATATGATTATATGAAATATGTAATTTTAGACCACAGAGCATCAGTTAAAACTACTGATGCTCTTAAAAAATACGGATTTGAGGTGATTTTAACCCCCAAACTCGACCATATTTATACCACGATATGTGGGCATGCAGATGTTATGGTACATAAACTGTGTGAAAATGTAATTGTAACAGAGCCTACAGTTACTGAGTATTTTAAAAGTAGAATGCCTGAAATAGAAGTACTGTCAGGAAAAACAATTTTAAATGAAAAATATCCGTATGATATTGCTTATAATGCAGCACGTGTTGGAGATAACATAATTTGCAATAAAAATTTTACTGATGATACAATCATTGAATTTGCGAATAAAAATCATTTAAAATTAATAAATACAAAACAAGGCTACGCAAAATGTTCAATTTGCGTAATCTCAAATGATGCTATCATAACTTCAGATAAAAATATTCAATCTGCAGCAATAGAAAACAATATAGATGTATTATTGGTTAATGATAATAAAATTAAATTAACAGGATTTGAACACGGATTCATTGGCGGTGCAACAGGATTAATAAATAAAAACGTTTTAGCTGTAAACGGAAATATAAAACTTCACACAAATTATAATGAAATAATAGATTTCTGCGAAAAACACAACGTAGATGTAATTTCATTAAATAATGGTGAAATAATAGATATAGGTAGTATTTTAATGGTTTAAGTTGTATAAAGAGTAATTTATCTAACTTAAATTTATTTTAATAAATATACCCTATTTATTTAAAATTTCTTCAATAATGTGTCTTTCGGTTAATATTTCATTTATTTTACCGTTTTTATCTTCTTTAAAAATAATATAATGATTACATCTTGAAAAATCTTTTGCTAAATCTTTGTAATTCACATCATATTTAATCTGGTACCCTTTAACTCTTTTTATTTTCTTTTTATCTTTCATTTTGTAAAACATTAGTTCTCTCGTAAATTCTAAATTATATTTTTCTTTATTTGTAAAAATATTACCCGTCAAAAATATCACTGCCAACAAAATTGAAAAATTAAATTTATTTTTAATGAGTAAATATCCTTGTATGCTGATGAGAAATAAAATTAAAATGAAGGATGTGCATTTTAAAATAGTTTCACTTCTCCTATACCCTACCCTTGCTGACAGGATTTTTTTCATTAAAATCCCACCATCCATTGGCAATATTGGTAGTATATTAAATAAAAATAATCCCAAATTGTTGTAATAAAACAGGTTAAAATACTCATTTTTTATAAAAAACACTCCTAAAACAGCCAAAAAAGCATTTAAAAGCGGTCCTGACATATATAGTATTATTTCATCAGATAATGCACCTATTATGCTGTTTTTTAATTTCAAATTTACTCCAAAAGGAAAAAACACAACACGTGCAGGCTTCAAACCAATACAAAAAGCTGCTAAAAGATGTGCAAGTTCGTGTAAAAATACCAACGCATAGCTAATGGATAATACTTCCAGTTTTCTGTTAATGTAGCAGAATACAAACAACAAAACGGTTGTAAAATGAATATAAATACCTTTTGATAGTTTTATCATCAATCTTCACCTAAATAAAGATATGAAAAAAGTGTGCAAAAAAGCACACTTTAATTCTTTTCACTCATTTTGAATATAATTGTTGCCGCCTCTGCCCTGCTGACGTTATTATTTGGTCTTATAGTGTTGTCGTCATAGCCCGAAACAAAACCGTTATTAACCATAAGCTTAACATACACCATTGCCCAATCAGGAACGTCTATGGCATCTTCAAAGGTCAAATCATCAAAAATTTCGTACATTTCTACTATTCTTCCAAGGCTTGCCATCATTTCAACTCTTGTAAGAGTATCTTTTGGTGCAAAATTTACATTATCACCGTCAGCTTTTCCATTAAGCGCTCCCGCATTAAAACTTGCAGCAACATACGGCTTTGCCCAGTCTGAAATTTCTTCATTATCTGCAAATACTGATAAAGCGTATTCCTCCATTTCAGTTACATCAATACCCAAATAATTGCATACTATAACAGCAAATTCTTCGCGTGTTATATTATTGTCAGGCAAAAACATAGGCTTGTCATCTAAAATTACACCTTTTACAATGCCTTTTTCATACACGCTTTTAATCATATCCTTCGCCCAGTGAAAATCTGTATCATAAAACGGATTTTCTCTGACCACTTTAATATCTATTTCT
>JAZOVJ010000008.1:0-4779 GCA_045658645.1 Clostridia bacterium
TTCCGGAGCGCCAAAAATTAAAAGGCAAGTTTAAGCGACAATGCCGGTTCGACCGAAGAATGTTGTTTACAACTTGTGAGCAAAGAACCGGCAGACTGTTCTTTCCGCGTGCCGAGTTCTTTGGTCCTTTCTGTCGCACAGAAAGGACATGAGAGTAAGACTACAAAAACAATAAACGATAAGGTTGTAAGGTTAAAAGCTAAAGTGGAATAACCATTCATCGCTAAACGTTTTATTTTACTGCAATTTTTAACCTTTATACAGTAAACTTGTATTTTCTTCAACTCTTTCTCTATGTACTTTTTGAGGCTGCAAAAAGTCCCAAAAACGCCCGTAACACGTAAAAATCAGTCATTTGCTCCTTTTGTTCATGAGTGCAAGCACATCACTCAGCCGTCGCAACCTTGTCACTGCAATCATACCTGCCTTGGACAGGGTGCTGCGAAACTCGCGCCGCACGGCTATATGAAGAAAATCTATACCCGTGCTCTGCTCAAACAGTCCTCGCACAATGGCCTGTCCAAGGCAGTGATTTACGTTGTGATTTTATCGGTTACGGTTTTTGTTTGAAATTACCTTTGTGAACGATTAACGTTTAACGAGGAAAGGCGAAGCCTTCGATAACGCGAGCAGCGATAGGTCGCAGGTAGCACGGATTCTTGTCGTGCCCTGCGGGTCGCGGTCAGCGAGCGTTGTCAACGTTGAACGATGAACTCTACAAAGAAAACGACGGAGAGCAAACGCTATCCGTCGTTAATTATTTAGTTATCAGTTAATTACTTAACCAAGACCACTATTACTTCACCAAAACCTTTTTACCATTCACGATGTAAATACCGGCCTTTGTAATTTCGTTTACACGACGACCTGTGAGGTCATAGATTACGTCGTTCTCAACTTCAGCCTCTACACCGTCGATTGCAGTATCAGCACCAGCTACTGTCCAAGTGTATTTACCCTCGCAATAACCAAAGCCATTCCATCTTGTATTAGTCCATCCCCACTCGTCTATATACTGCTCAGCACCATAACGTACTGTGATATCAGCTACATTAAGAGTATATTTACCAGCAGGAATTGCAACAATATTAGGGTTGCCATACTCATCACATACAGGCGATCCTTCCTCATTAAGTGCCACAGGAACAAGAGCAACAGTATTTGCGGCTACACCAGATCTTGCCCACATTGCAATCTTGTCACCATTTTCTGCTGTCAAGTAAATTGCATATGACCTCCAATCTGCATCACCAAAATATACATTCTGGTTATAAACGATTGCAATCTCAGTAAGTTCGCCAACCTCATTTTCTGTTGGGGTTACATTTGCTACTTCAAGTGGAGCGACTGCTGAAGGAGCAACTACGTTGTAAGTGATTTCCTCACCTTCATACTCTACTTCTGAGTCGTCCAATCCCTTCATTGTGAACAAGCCTACAGGGAGCTCAAGAACATATTCGCCCTCTTCTTCAATTTTAGCTACTTCCTCACCATCGAGTTTGAATGTGATTTCAATGTTATTTTCTGATTTAACAACAACGCCCTGGTATACAATATCACCGCTTGTCAACCAAACTTTCTTTGCTTCGTCAACAGCAATCTCTGCAACGTTTTCGCACTTGATAGTAATTTTTTCAATGCTATTTACGTCGGCACTACCGTTAGGATTGATGCTGTAAGAAGGAGCCTTTGCAACAACTGTAAATTCATACTTAGCACCTACGAACTCTTTGCCGTCAGCTGCTGTTACCAAACCAGCAGGGAGCTCAAGAGTATATGTACCAGGAGCTGTTACCTTTTCAGAAGTGAATACCACATAACCATCAGGATAAACTTCTGTCCAAGACATATTAAACTCTGCGACTTTCTCTTCACCCTTCATCAAAGAAAGTCCACCAGGATATTCTAGATCCACATTTACCTTCTCACCGAAGTAGAATCTATAGTATTCCAATGAGTTTATTTCCTTGCTCGTATCAGGATGTACCAATACAGGAGCACCAAGAACCTTCTTGAGAGTTACTTCTTTGTATTCAGCAGCTGTCTGATTAGCATTTTCAGAACCCCTTGCACCGGCAACAATTGCAAAATCAGCCATTTTAACAACACCATTCTCAAGAGTCAATGCAATAGGAGATGCACTGCCATCGGCTGCACGTAACTTAAGATATGACTGTCCCTCAACAACAGTTTGCAAATAACCAGCAGCACCACTATAATCAGTAAGCACAAGAGATGCACTATTACCATCCTCTGCTACTACAACTTCCAAACCACCAGAATTAAGAAGGGTAATGTCATTACCGTTAAAGTGTGTAACAAGATACATTGCCCAATCCTCGCGATAAGTTACAGTCACCTCTATAGGATTTGGATAATTATTTGTAACATTCTTAGCCTCAAGCTTATATGTACCGGCCCAGTTGAATGCAGGAGCAACATTCTTTTCAATAGCTACGTTATTGTAATAAACAATATCTTCAAAATCCTCAGTACCATAGCTATGATTAGAAATAGAGAAATCATCAATTGCTAAAGTACCATCGGCATTCAATGCCAACTTCAATTCTGTTGCAGCTCCTTTCTTATCTGTCAACACCCAGTATGTGCCGTCACCATTAGACTTTATTGGAGCCATAGCATAGTATTGAGTAAGATCTATTGTAGCACCTGTACCGTCTGCCAAAATATCAATAAACAAACCATCTTGATAGTTAGAAAGGTCAAAGCCCATGAATTTAGTAATACAATAATCTTCACCCCAAGCAGAAATCTCCATCTGGAACTCTGTAGGCCATGCCATATCTACCTTTACTTCTTCTTCAATATCCTTTGAGTCAACCTTTACTGTATATACACCGGCCCAGTCAAACTCGGGAGCGTCAGGAGTTTCAGAAGCCAACTTCAAAGTACCGTCAATGTACCACTGAGCAGTTTCTGTAGCAGCTTCCATTTCGCCCTCTTTATTCTTTTCCATAAAATCAGTAACAAAAGAGAAGCCACTGAAATTAGAGAAACCAGAATCATTCTTTTTAAATTCAATTACACCTTTTTTCTCTGTGCTAGCATTAGCATCTGCAAAACGGATAGAATTCTCTTCGTTTGTTGCATCAGTATAAATATAAGCAGCATTAAATTCCAATGTCAATGTCAAACCGTCGAATGTTGCAGGAAGAGTTACATTGTCATAACCTTCGATAGCAATAGTCGCTTCATAATTTTTATTATCGTCTGACTTTTTCACAATGTTAACAGCGAATTCTGTTGGAATTTCAGAATCTGGCATTGTGCTATAAGTAGTATTTCCTGCCTTAAAGATGTATTCACCACTAATGTCAGCGACCTCTACCGGAGCTTCAGGAGCAGCAGCTTCAACAAGTGTCATCTTAACATTTGTAAACTTAGCAATGATGTTTGCCTGATGAGCATTATAATCGGTAACAGTAACAACAGTAAAATCGGGTACAGTCATTTCATTCTTCTCATCATTCAAAACGTAGAAAATATCACCATAAGAAACCCAATCACCAAGTTCTTTACCTTCTTCATCTTTCTCACCATTAGGAACAAAGTGGTTGTAAGGGTTATGACCTTCAGCATTTGCCAAACGCATGCCCTCAAACAAAGGAGCACCATAAGGGTCTGGGGATTGTATTCTCGCAGCATACTTTCCAGAAGTAAAACTTTGAACAATGCTATGAACATACTGAGGATTCTGAGAACCTGCAAAACCTACGATTTTTGCATCCCAAATACCATTTTCATCCTTTGATATCACAACATCGCAATCGCCAGAGAACAAAGCTTTCTGAGCATCTGTCACGTTCTCACCGAACTCAAGTGTCGCAGAGAACTTCCATTTACCGTACAAATCGGTATTCACCACCTGCGCTGTAGCCGGCATTGCCACAAACAGCATCAGAGCAGCGAACAATGAATAAAAGTAATTTTTCTTCATAAGAATAAAATTTTAGTTATTAATTAAGTTAATTGTTTCCTTAAATTTACGACAATGGCTTATACACCACCAACGTAAGTCGCAAATGTAGAATTTATTTGGATAATAAAAAACATTTTGACAACATTTTTGCTTTTTTATTACAATTTTAACAACAAAACGGAGTTTTTTGCATAAAAAATCATTAAATCAGAGGAAGTAAGAATAGAGAACGGAAAACGGAGAACGGAGAACTGAAAGCTTGCGCAAGCGAGTGGGTGAAAATTTATTTTCACACGCAACGAGTGTAGCCAAGGTTGCACGAAGTGAAAACGGAGAACGGGGAAAGGCATAGCCTTCGACAGCACGAGCAGCAATAGGTCACGCGTAGTGCGGACGCAGTTCGTACCGCGTGGGTTGCGTTAGTCGAGTGCTGTCAACAGATTAGCGATGAACGTTTAACGAATTCTTCGCGAGCTTGTCATGCTGAACGCAGTGAAGCATCTGTTCCTTAGTGTAGAATGTAAATAAAACCTTTATTTTACTGCAATTTTTAACCTTTATACAGTAAACTTGTATTTTCTTCAAGTCTTTCTCTATGTACTTTTTGAGGCTGCAAAAAGTACCAAAAACGCCCGTAATACGTAAAAATCAGTCGTTTGCTCCTTTTGTTCGTGAGTGCAAGCACATCACTCAGCCGTCGCAACCTTGTCACTGCAATCATACCTGCCTTGGACAGGGTGCTGCGAAACTCGCTCCGCACGGCTATATGAAGAAAATCTATACCCGTGCTCTGCTCAAACAGACCTCGCACAATGGCCTGTCCAAGGCAGTGATTTACG
>JAZOVJ010000009.1:0-23223 GCA_045658645.1 Clostridia bacterium
GATATTATTGCTATGCGTCATCCTAAAGAGCGCGCACCATACCCTGCTATGCAGAATGCAAGTATTCCTGTTATACATGCAGGTGATGGTGCACATAACCATCCGACACAGACTCTTGCAGACCTTTTAACAATTTCAAGAGAAAAAGGTAGAATTGATAACTTTACTATCGGTTTTTGCGGTGACTTGAAGTTTGGAAGAACAGTACATAGTCTTATTGCAGCTCTTTCAAGATATGAAAACATTAAAGTATATCTCATTTCTCCTGATGAATTAAAGCTTCCAAGCTATGTTAAAAATGACATACTGAGAAAAAATAACATTAAGTATGTTCAGACAACAAGCCTTGAAGATGTTATCGGAGAACTTGACGTGCTTTATATGACAAGAGTTCAGGGCGAAAGATTCTTCAACGAAGAAGATTACTTGAGACTTCGTGACAAATACATCTTAACACCTGAAAAACTTGTTGATGCAAAGGAAGATTTGGCAATTCTTCATCCGCTTCCGCGAGTTAATGAAATTTCTCAGAGTATTGACTCAGACCCGAGAGCTTGTTACTTTAAGCAGGTTCTTAACGGAAAATTCATAAGAATGGCTCTTATTTTAAAGCTTTTGGAGGTGGAATAAATGAATATAGATTCTATAAAGAACGGAATTGTTATTGACCATATTTCTGCCGGGAACGGTCTTAAGCTTTTTCAACTTTTAAAATTGGACGAACTGGAATGTTCAGTTGCAATTATAAAGAATGTAGCAAGTAAGAAAACAGGCAAGAAAGACATTATAAAAATTGATGCAGATATTGATATAGATCTTGATATTTTAGGTTATGTCGACCCTGATGTAACCATAAATATTATAAAGGATTCAAAGTTGGTTGATAAGAAAAAAATTGACCTTCCTGAAGAACTTACTAATGTTATTTACTGCAAAAATCCAAGATGCATAACATCTTGCGAAAATGAAATTAAACACATATTCAAACTGGCAGACAAGGAAAACAGAATTTATCGTTGTGTTTACTGTGAAACAAAGGCAGAAATGTAAAAATCTTGTTGACACAAGGGTGAAAATATGCTAATATGTAAAATAATAAGGCAATGAAGAGAAGAGTAAGTGCAATAATAGGCAAGAGAGAGCCTCGCTGAAGCTGTGAAGAGGTACTGAGGGTTGCACTGAAGATGGTCTTGGAGCTTTCGTACCGAGGGCTGATGCATTAGGCTACGATGGGAGCGCCCATAACAGCGCAAGAGTATCGGCGATATGCCCGTACTTGCTAAGGCATACATCGTGAGGTGTATGTGAATTAAGGTGGTAACACGAAGCTGATTAAGCTTTCGTCCTTAAGATAAATTTCTTTTGGCGAAAGCTTTTTTGTTTAAGAAAGGATGATAAAAATGTCTGATTACAAAATCGAAACAAAATGTGCCCAAAGCGGATACGAACCAAAAAACGGAGAACCAAGAGTTCTCCCAATATACCAAAGTACTACATTTAAGTATGATTCTGCTGAACATTTAGGAAAACTTTTTGACCTTGAAGCTCCGGGACATATGTATTCAAGAATTTCTAACCCTACACTTGACCACGTAGAAGCAAAAATTTCCGATCTTGAAGGTGGTGTTGGTGCCGTTCTTACTACATCAGGTCAGATGGCAAATCTGCTTGCGATTTTGAACATTACATCTGCAGGTCAAAACTTCATAAGTCTTTCTTCAATCTACGGCGGAACTGTAAACCTTTTTGCGGTTACGCTAAAGAGATTAGGTATTGAAGTGCGTTTTGTAACTCCTGAAATGACAGATGATGAAATTGACGCTCTTTTTGACGAAAATACACGTCTTGTTTTTGGCGAAACAATCGCAAATCCTGCACTATGTGTTCTTGATATTGAAAGATATGCAAATATTGCACATAAGCACGATGTACCGCTTATGGTTGATAATACCTTTGCAACACCAGTTCTTTGCAGACCAATAGAATTTGGTGCAGATATAGTTATTCACTCAACAACAAAGTATATGGACGGACACGCAACAATCGTTGGTGGTGTTGTTGTGGACAGCGGAAAATTCAACTGGGATAACGGAAAGTTCCCTGAACTTACAGAGCCTGACGAGTCTTATCACGGCGTAGTTTATACTGAGAGATTTGGTAATGCTGCCTTTATCACAAAGTTAAGAGTTCAGCTTGTGCGTGATTTTGGTGTTGCAACAAGTGCGATGAATGCGTTCCTGTTGAATATGGGACTCGAAACTTTACATCTTCGTATGGAAAGACATTGCGAAAACGCAATGAAGGTTTCAGAGTTCCTTGAAAATAACGATAAGATTGCATGGGTAAATTACCCAAAATTAAAATCTAACGAATATTATGACCTGGCAGAAAAGTATCTTCCTGATGGAGCTTGTGGCGTTATATCCTTTGGTATTAAAGGCGGAAGAGAAGCGGCGGTTAAGTTTATGGATAGCTTGAAGCTTGCCGCAATAGTGGTACACGTTGCAGACCTTAGAACTTGCGTTTTGCATCCGGCTTCAACTACACACCGTCAGTTGACAGAAGAACAGCTTGTAGCTGCAGGTATTGGTTCTGACCTTATCAGAATGTCAGTCGGTATCGAAAACGCAGACGATATTATTGAAGATATTAAGCAAGCATTAAATGAGGTGAAATAATGCCGATTAAAATCCCTAACGACCTTCCGGCAACGGAGACGCTGCACGAGGAGAATATATTTGTAATTACTGAAACGCGTGCGCTAAAACAGGACATCAGACCTCTAAAAATTTTGCTTTTAAATCTGATGCCTACAAAAATTGTGACCGAAACACAGTTTTCAAGACTTTTGGGAAATACGCCTCTACAGGTAGAGCTTGAATTTTTGCAGACTGCAACCCATAAATCAAAGCATACAGACAGCCAGCATTTAATAAATTTTTATCAGACTTTTGACGAAATTAAACATAAAAAGTATGACGGAATGATTATTACGGGTGCGCCTGTTGAACAGATGGAATTTGAGGAAGTAAACTACTGGGATGAGCTTTGTGAAATAATGGAATGGAGTAAAACCCACGTAACAAGTACATTCCATATCTGCTGGGGAGCACAGGCAGGACTTTATTACCATTACGGCATTAAAAAGCATCCGCTTCCTGAAAAATTATTTGGAATTTTTGAGCATACCGTGGATTACAAAAAGTCTATACTTTTCCGTGGCTTTGACGATAAGTTTATGGTTCCGCATTCAAGACACACAACTATCTTGCGGGACGAAATTGAAAATGTTCCGGAACTTAAAATACTTTCAAGCTCCGAAAAAGCGGGTGTTTATGTAGTATCTACCGATAAGGGAAGACAGATTTTTGTAACAGGTCATTCTGAATACGATGCAAACACACTGCAAAACGAATATCTGCGCGATAAAAATGCAGGACTCCCTATAAAACTGCCGGAAAACTATTTTGAAGATGACGATGATACAAAAGAACCAATGGTAACATGGAGAAGTCACGCAAATCTTCTTTATTCTAATTGGCTAAATTACTTTGTTTATCAGACAACCCCATATAATCTTGACGAAATTCAATAGTAAAAAAGCACCCGAAAGGGTGCTTTTTATTTCATAATAAAATCATCAACCTTGACAGGTTGCCATTCAATTCCTTTAGGGGATACAATTGAAAACAGTTTTATATCATCTTCTGTAAAGATACTTTTGAATTCATAATTGGGGAGAATTAGTTTATAACAAGAAACCGGGATTTAGAATGCTCAAATGAAAAAACTAAAAAGAAAACTGCCTGTTCGATACAGATTCGAACAGGCAGTTTAAATTATTCTATTTTGAGCATATAAAGTATTAAATACTTCATGATGTTATAGTCTGTAAATATCTTTTGCATCGGCTGTGCTGATACCAGCCTTTGCAAGAGAAGAAACTGCAAGCTCAGGGTCAGAAACCTTAACAACCATAAGCGCTTTGTTAGTTACTGTACCAACAAAAGCGTACATATAATCTACGTTAATGTCATTTTTTACAAAGATTTCTAAAATCTTTGAAAGGCCGCCTGGGGCATCGTCCATAGCAACTGTCAAAACTTCAGTAATCTTTACAACTATTCCTAACTCTCTTAAAACTTCTTTAGCCTTATCAGGATTGTTTACGATAATTCTTAGAATTCCGTATTCTGATGTGTCGGCAAGAGAAAGAGCGCTGATATCGATGTCATTTTTTCCAAGTGCCTCAATAATTGGTGCAAGACCGCCCGGTTTATTTTCAATAAAAACTGAAAGTTGTTTAACTAACATAATATCGCTCCTTTACATTTTTCTGTTATCGATTACACGCTTTGCTTTACCTTCGCTACGCTGAATGGATTTAGGGTTAACAAGATGTACCTTTGCACCAATACCTAAAACATCACGAAGTTTTTCGGTAATTGTTCTCTCTAAAGTTTCAATAGACTTAACGTCATCGGCAAACAAGTGTTCGCTCATTTCAACGTTAACGTCAAAAGTATCTGTGTTATTAACTCTGTCAACCACAATCTGATAATTTGGAGTAATGTCGCCACCCACACTCATCAAAACTTCTTCAATTTGCGACGGGAACACATTTACGCCACGGATAATAAGCATATCATCACTTCTGCCGCAAGGCTTCTTCATACGTATATGCGTTCTTCCGCACTTACAAGGTTCAGGAATTAACTGACAAATATCACGTGTTCTGTAACGGATAAGAGGGAAACCCTCTTTTGTGATTGTAGTAAATACAAGTTCGCCCTGTTCGCCATAAGGTAGAACTTCACAGGTGTCAGGGTCGATAATTTCAGGAATAAACATATCTTCCCATACGTGCATACCACACTGATACTCACATTCGCAAGCAACACCAGGACCCATAATTTCGGAAAGACCATATATATCATAAGCCTTAAGGCCCAACTTTTCTTCGATAGCGTGGCGCATTTCCTCGGTCCAAGGTTCGGCTCCGAAGATACCTGCCTTTAGCTTAAGCTGTTCTTTTACACCCTCTTCTTCAATAGCCTCTGCTAAATATAGAGCATAAGATGGGGTACAGCAAAGTGCAGTAGAACCAAAATCAACCATTGTTTGAATCTGGTTATGAGTATTTCCTGAGGAAATAGGAATAACAGTAGCACCAAGCTTTGTAGCTCCGCCGTGTGCACCAAGACCGCCTGTGAACAAGCCGTATCCGTAAGAAATCTGAACAAAGTCATCCTTTCCAAGACCAATCGCTGACATCATTCTTGCAACACCATCATCCCATTTATCCAGGTCGTTTTTCGTGTAACCAACAACGATTTTCTTTCCTGTTGTACCGCTTGATGCATGAACACGTACAATATCGTGCATCGGTACTGCAAAAAGTCCGTACGGATAATAATCTCGCAAATCCTGTTTATATGAAAATGGTAGTTTTGAAAGGTCATCAACAGATTTTATATCATCAGGAGTAAGACCAATTTCATCCATTCTCTTGCGGAACAGTTCAACATTTTCATACATTCTTTTTACTTGCCAGATAAGTCTTTCGCTTTGAAGTTTGCGAAGCTCTTCTCTTGGCATTGTTTCTATTTCCGGTTGCCACATTGCCATTTTTATAAGCCCCCTTATGAATTATAACCTAAATTGAATGCTTCCAGATTTACATCAAGAAATTTTTGAGGAACAGTGGTTTTAATTGTTTCAATCCACTTTTCGTATGAAATATCTGTGCTTTTTGCCATAACGCCGATTAATACTACGTTTACAGCCTTAAAATTGCCTGCATTTTCTGCAAGAGAAAGAGCATCAACTAATGTAACATCTAATTTTTCTTTAAGCTTATCTGCTATATTTTCGGGATATTCCATAGCGCCTGTAATAACAGGCATCGGGTCAATTTCCTGTGTGTTAACAATAAGTTTGCCGCCTTTTTTCAAGAAGGGCATAGCACGATAAGCTTCAAGCATTTCAAATGCAAGGATTATATCAGCTTCACCTTTATCGATGATAGGAGAGTAAACTTCGTCGCCATATTTTACATATGTAACAACGCTGCCGCCTCTCTGACTCATACCGTGAACCTCTGAAACCTTAACGTCATAACCTTCGTTTATAACTGTATTACCTAATATACGGCTTGCAAGAAGAGTTCCCTGACCGCCTACGCCGACTATCATAATTTTCTTGGTCATCTGTTAGTCCTCCTTTTTAATTGCATCAAACGGACATACATTCATACAAAGTCCGCAACCGTTACACTGTGTAAGGTCAATCTTAATGTTGCCGTCAGCAGTTTCCGAAATTGCAGGACAGCCAAGCTTCATACACATTTTACACTTCTTACAGTTTTCTGTAACTGTGCAATGACCTTTATAATTAACTGTTTTTAGAAGAGCACAAGGACGCTGTGCAATAATTACAGAAGGCTCTTCACGGTTTATTTCTTCCTTAACAACTTTTTCGAAGTTCTTGATATCAAACGGGTCAGCAACTGTTACGTGCTCAATTCCAACAGCTTTGCAAAGAGTTAAAAGATTAACCTGTTTTGTTTCTTCGCCACGGATTGTATAACCTGTTGTCGGGTTATCCTGGTGACCTGTCATACCGGTAATTGAGTTATCTAAAATGATGACAGTGTTGTTTCCTTTGTTATAAACAATATCAATAAGACCTGTAATACCGGAATGCATAAAAGTAGAATCACCGATTACGCTTACGAGCTTTTTGTTAAATTCGTCACCTCTTGCTTTTGCCATACCAAGTGCAGCAGAAACGGAAGCACCCATACAAATAGTAGTATCAACGCTTGCAAGTGGCGGAATAGCACCTAATGTGTAACATCCGATGTCGCCTGAAACCACAAGGCCTAATTTCTTAAGTACATAGAAAACACCTCTGTGAGGACAACCAGGACAAAGCACAGGCGGTCTTGCAGGAATGGTTTCTTCAAGTTCACAAGCTTCCGGTGGGGTAGTGCCAAGAATTGCACTTCTAATCATTGTAGGCGTATATTCGCCAAGTAAGGTGAAAATTTCCTTTCCCACAACTTCAATGCCTAAAGCCTTGCAATGTTCTTCGATGATTGGGTCAAGCTCTTCAATAACATAAACCTTATCAACCTTTTTAGAAAAATCACGAATGAGTTTTTCAGGAAGAGGGTAGACCATACCAAGCTTTAAGTAGCTTGCATTGTCGCCAAGAGCTTCTTTTGCGTACATATATGATATACCAGAAGTAATAATACCTATTTTGGTATCATTAATTTCAACAGTATTAAAGCTTGAAGTTTCAGCAAATTCTGTAAGTTTTTTAATTCTGTCTTCAACAACAACATGACGCTTTACAGCGTTTGCCGGCATCATAACGTACTTGCCGATATTCTTCTCGTATTCTTTTAATTCAATACCTGCACGTTCACCTATTTCAACAAGACTCTGTGAGTGAGAAATACGTGTTGAAAGGCGAATGAAAACAGGTGTATCAAATTCTTCTGATAAACCAAATGCAAGACGGGTATATTCTTTGCATTCCTGTGAGTTTGCAGGCTCAAGCATTGTGATTTTAGATGCCTTTGCATAGTGGCGTGAATCCTGTTCGTTTTGTGATGAGTGCATACCAGGGTCATCTGCAACGCAGAAAACAAGACCGCCGTTAACGCCTGTATAGCTTACTGTAAAAACAGGGTCAGCCATAACGTTAAGACCAACGTGCTTCATACAAGACATTGCACGTGCACCGCCGATTGATGCACCGATTGCAACTTCTGCCGCAACCTTTTCATTAGGTGACCATTCAGCGTAAATTTCGTCATATTTAACTATATTTTCAGTTATCTCGGTACTTGGCGTGCCGGGATAGGAAGCAACCACACGTACACCGGCTTCATAAGCACCCTGTGCAACGGCTGCATTTCCTAATAAAAGTTTCTTCATAGCTTTGTTCTCTCCTTTGGTTGTGATTATTTACCTATTTCATTTTCGTGTGCAACAACGGATTTAACACCATACTTTTCACGAAGCTTTGGTTTTTCTATCTTTCCGGTAGGATTTCTTGGAACGTCCGCAAAAATAATCTTTCTTGGACGCTTATAACGGGGAAGATCGTAGCAGAAATCTTCAAGCTCATCTTCTGTAAGAGTCATACCCGGTTTAACTTCAACAACTGCTGCAGCAATTTCGCCAAGTCTTGCATCAGGAAGACCGATAACTGCAACGTCTTTGATTTTATCATTCTTTCTAAGGAAATCCTCAATCTGAACAGGGTAGAGGTTTTCGCCACCTGAGATAATTACGTCTTTTTTACGGTCTACGAGGAATATAAAACCGTCTTCGTCTTCCTGTGCCATATCTCCTGTAAACAGCCAGCCGTCAGCTAAAACTTCCTCGGTTGATTTTTCGTCTTTATAGTAGCAGTTCATAACGCCAGGGCCACTTACAGCAAGCTCACCAACTTCGCCACGAGCTACTTCATTTCTGTTTTCATCAACTATTTTTGTCTTCCAGCCGAATCCTGCTTTACCGATAGCGCCAACCTTGTGAATATTTTCAACACCAAGGTGAACGCATCCCGGACCGATTGATTCAGAAAGACCATAGTTTGTGTCATATTGATGATTAGGGAAAATCTTTCTCCAACGGTTGATTAGACTTGGAGGAACTGGCTGTGCTCCTATATGCATGAGTCTCCACTGGTCAAGCTTGTATTGAGATAAATCAATATCACCTGAATCTATTGCATCAAGGATTTCCTGTGCCCAAGGTACCAAAAGCCAAACAATAGTACACTTTTCTTCGGATACAGCCTTTAAAATCCATTCAGGCTTAACACCTTTTAAAAGTACAGCCTTGCCACCAACCAAAAAACTTCCGAACCAGTGCATTTTTGCTCCTGTATGATAAAGAGGGGGAATGCATAGGAATACATCTTCTTTTGTCTGAGAGTGGTGGTTTTGCTCGGTCATAGCAGCGTGCATAAGACTTTGGTGATTATGTATAATAGCTTTCGGGAAGCCTGTTGTTCCTGATGAGAAATAGATAGCCGCTTCGTCTTCGTCTTTTAGCTTAATATCAGGCGCGTGAGAAGAACAGTATGTCACTAATCTGTCATAGCTTTCAGCAAATGACGGGCAATCCTCACCTGCATAGAACCACATCTTAACCTTTGGAATTCTGTCGCAAATTTCTTCTATACGTCCTGTAAATTCAGGCCCGAAAATGATTGCATCGGAATCTGACAGCTTAAGGCAGTATTTAATTTCATCTGCTGTATATCTGTAGTTCAAAGGAACAGCTAAAGCACCTGTTTTTAAAATACCAAAGTAAATTGGTAACCACTCGATGCAGTTCATAAGAAGAATAGCAACCTTGTCACCTTTTTTTATTCCTCTTGAAAGCAATAGATTTGCAAACCTGTTAGCCTTTTTGTTAAAATCACTCCAGGTAAGCTCTTCTTTATAGTCGCCATGAGGCTTTGCTTCAATAAGGGAATACTCACGCCACGTGGTACGAGTCTGGGTTTCAAGTTTTGGGTTGATTTCTACCAATGCAACATCGTTGGGGTAGAAGTCTGAATTTTTCTTAAGAATTTCCGTAATAGGCATTTTATTTCTCCTTTACCATAATATAAAAAAATCCTCTGCATATAACAGAGGGCGAAAAAATCCGCGATACTGCCGTGGGATTTTGCGAAAAGCCGCATATATATAAAAAATACTTACATATTAGTATATATAAAAAAGCTTAAAAAGTCAAGAGTTTTTGTCGAAAAACCAACGTAAAAGTACGCTTGCATATGGAAGGAATTTTGATTTTTTTGTTGACAAATAACATCTAACGTGGTATAATTAGAGAAATTGTGACAAATTTAGGAGAGATAAAAATGAGAAAAGTAAATAATTTTAATTTAAATAACCTCCTAAACGCTATTCTTCTCCTATCAAAATGATGTGAATAGCGCTATTTGTCGTGTTAATTGTAGGTAAATATGAATTACTTATCAGGAATTTACGGCCATAGCGGTTTGTGAATTCCTGTTTTTTTAAGAATTTAAAAAAGGGAGCAGTCTTATATGGAAAGAGTAATCATTTCAGACGTAACATTAAGAGATGCGGAAAAATCAAAAGGCTTTAGCTTTAAAGAAAAAATCGATATAGCAAAAAAGCTTGATAAGTTAGGCGTGGATGTTATAGAAACATCAGCTATTAAGAATCTTAAAACAGACGTATTGTTTCTTCACGCAATTTCTCCGCTTATTAAAAACAGTGTGATTTCATGCCCTGTTGATTTTTCAGAAGAATCAATAGAAATAACTGCAAATGCACTTTCGGGTGCAGATAAAAAGAGACTACATCTTATGGTTCCGACATCTGCGGTACAGATGGAATATGTGTGTTCTAAAAAACCGGATGCAGTTATCGAAATGATAGATACACTTGTAAAAAAATGCGCAAGCGTATGTAGCGATGTTGAATTTTCTGCAGTTGATGCAACAAGAAGCGAAAATGAATTTTTACATAAAGCTATTTCAACAGCTATCAATGCCGGAGCAAAGACTATCACAATTTGTGATGATGCAGGTGAAATGCTTCCTGACGAATACAGCGCATTTATTAAGGATTTATATGAAAATATTCCTGAACTTAAAAACGTAGTTTTATCTGCACAGTGCAGCAATGCTATGGATATGGCAAATGCATGTATGATATCTTCTATGAATGCAGGAGTACGTCAGTTAAAGGCTGCAACGTTAGGTAAAGAGTACCCGTCATTAATTTCTGCAGCAAAAGTCATTTTTTCAAGAGGGGCATCTATTGGCGTCACATCTTCAATGAATTACACAAATCTTGAGCATACCGTTGAGAGAATGAAACGTTTCGGCGATGTTAGTGTAAATGACGATAAAAGTTTTGAGAATTCAGACAAGTTTGTACTTAGCAGTAAAGATGACATTAAGACTGTATCTGCAGTAATTGCTAAAATGGGATATGACCTTTCTGATGAAGATATAGCTAATGTGTATGAAGAAGTTGTTAAAACCGCAAAGAAAAAGCCTGTTGGAATGCGTGAGCTTGATGCAATCATAGCATCAGCAACACTTCAGGTTGCACCGACTTATAAGCTTAAGAACTATGTTATAAACAGCGGAAATATTATCAGTGCTTCTGCTGTAATGGTTCTTGAAAAGAATGGCGAGGAAATTGAAGGAATGACAATTGGTGACGGACCGATTGATGCTGCAATTCAGTGTATTGAAAAAATTGCAGGAAGACATTTTGAACTTGATGACTTCCAGATTCAGTCTGTTACAGAAGGTCGCGAAGCGTTGGGTACAGCGATTGTAAAACTTCGTTCACAAGGCAAGCTTTACTCAGGCAGAGGCGTTTCCACTGACATTGTAGAAGCAAGCATTAATGCATATATAAATGCACTTAACAAGATTTGTTTCGAGGAGGCATAAAATGAACTTATCTTTTTCAACTAATCGTTGGAACGGTGTGGATCTTAACGAATTTATTGATATTGCAAAGGAATATAGATTTCAGGGAATCGAAATACACAATATCAAAGAAATAAAGGACAATCCGAGAGATGTATATCACCGCTTGTTAGAAAACAGAATATCAATTTCCTGTATAGATATGACCTGTGACATTTCTGCTGATGACGACAGCGTAGCTATCGCAGAATTTAAGGCGTGTGCAGAATTTTGTAATGCACTTCATTCAAAGTACATTCGTGTAAAAGCAGCAGGCGAAGAGAAAAATGTCATTTCTTTTCTGGAAAAGATACTTCCCGAAGCAGAGAAAAGCGGTATAGTAATCCTTGTTGAAACTGTAGGAATATACGCTGATACAACAAGACTTCGTGAGCTTTTAAATTACTTTGCGAGCGACAACCTTGCGGCACTTTGGGATTTACACTATCCGTATCGCGAAGCAGGAGAAACACCTGAAATTACTGTTAAAAATCTTGGTGCTTATATCCGTCATATACATATGAAAGACTCTGACGGAAGCGATTCGTATAGCCTTGTAGGTGAGGGTTCTTTACCTATTGCAGAGGTTATAAACGCATTAAGGTCTGTAAACTATAATGAGTTTATTTCTATTGAGTGGGATCCTGACTGGGATAGCGATATTTCGGATATGGACATCATTTTCCCGCACTTTGTAAGTTATATGTCAAGATACGAAAACTTGTCACGTGCGAAATATAATTTATATGAAAGTAACAGAGGGATAGGAAAATATGTCTGGAAAAAGGATACTCTGATAGAAAAAACTTTTTCACAGGTTTTGGACACAATGGTTGAGCGTTTTCCTGACCAACTTGCGTTTAAGTATACAACACTTGACTATACAAGAACATATTCGCAGTTCAGGGATGATGTTGATAACTGTTGCCGTGCTATGATTGCACTTGGCGTAAAAGCTGGAAGTCATGTATCTGTTTGGGCAACAAATGTTCCTGAATGGTATATAGCATTCTGGGCTGCAACAAAAATCGGTGCGGTTTTAGTAACAGTAAATACCGCTTATAAGATTGCTGAAGCCGAATACCTTTTGAAGCAGTCTGATACACACACTCTTATTATGATTGAGGGTTACCGTGATTCACATTACAGTGAAATTATTGCTGAACTTTGTCCGGAACTTGAAAACACAAAGAGTGGGGAACAACTACATTCAAAAAGACTTCCGTTCCTGCGTAACGTAATTACAATCGGATACGAGCAAAATGGTTGTATGTCATGGGAACAAGCTATGGCAAAGGCATCGTCTGTTCCACTTGAAGAAGTTAACAGGATGGCTGCAAACGTAAACATTCACGATGTATGTAATATGCAATACACTTCAGGAACAACAGGCTTCCCAAAAGGTGTTATGCTTACGCACTATAATGTTGTAAACAATGGAAAATGTATTGGTGACAGAATGGATTTGTCAACAGAGGACAGGATGATGATTCAGGTCCCTATGTTCCACTGTTTTGGTATGGTACTTGCAATGACAGCTACTATGACTCACGGCGGAACTTTATTACCGCTTCCGTACTTCTCACCGAAGCCTGCGCTTGCGTGTATAAATCAGGAAAGAATTACGGCATTTCACGGAGTCCCCACAATGTTTATTGCAATGCTTTCACATCCTGATTTTGAAAAGACGGATTTTTCTTACATGAGAACAGGAATTATGGCAGGCTCACCTTGTCCGATTTCTGCTATGAATGACGTTGTAAACAAGATGAATATGAAAGAAATAACCATTGTTTACGGTCAGACA
The DNA here is from genome assembly GCA_045658645.1 of Clostridia bacterium. Lineage (GTDB taxonomy): Bacteria > Bacillota > Clostridia > UBA1381 > UBA1381 > UBA1738. Next base: position 13,298 of record JAZOVJ010000009.1, read on the forward strand.
GAGGCTTCTCCAGGATGTACTATGAGTAGTACAGACGACCCGATTGATGTTCGTGTTTCAACTGTAGGAAGAGCGTTGCCTGAAATTGAATGTAAGATTATAGACCCTGAAACCGGTGAGGATTTACCTGACAACGTAACAGGTGAGTTTGTGGCTCGTGGTTACAATATAATGAAGGGCTACTACAAAATGCCTGTTGAAACCGCAAACACCATTGATAAAGACGGCTGGCTTCATACAGGCGACCTTGCACTTCGTACACCAGACGGAAACTACTGTATTACGGGACGTTTAAAGGATATGATTATCCGTGGTGGGGAAAACATTTATCCTAAGGAAATCGAAGAATTTATCTATACTCATGAAAAGGTAAGAGATGTTCAGGTTATCGGTGTCCCTGATGAACAATATGGTGAAGAGATTATGGCTTGCATAATTCTTAAAGAAGGCGAGACTATGACTGCTGAAGAAATGAAGCAATATATACGTGACCATATGGCGAAACACAAGGTACCAAAATACATTGACTTTATGGATAGCTTCCCGATGAACGCGGCAGGAAAAATCCTGAAGTTCAAAATGCGAGAAGAGGCAAGCAAACGTCTTGGCATAAAGACTGTAGACGGAATAGTGACAAAGGACTAAAATTATTTTATAAGGAGATATAAAAATGGATATTAAAATTATAAAAACAACATCACCAAAGGCAAAGCCTGAAGGAAAACTTGGATTTGGTAAGGTTTTTACCGACCATATGTTCATAATGAATTACACAGAGGGAAAAGGATGGCACGATGCAAGAATTGTACCTTATGAAAAGATTACACTTGACCCGTCTGCAATGGTTTTCCATTACGGTCAGGAAATGTTTGAAGGTCTTAAGGCATACCGCGGAGCTGACGGTAAGGCAAGACTTTTCAGACCTGATATGAATGCCAAGAGAACAAATGCAACTAATAAAAGACTTTGCATCCCTGAACTTCCGGAAGAAGATTTCGTAGAAGCAGTACGTGCAGTTGTTGAAGTTGACCAGGATTGGATTCCAACAGAGGATGGAACATCACTTTACATCAGACCATTCATTATTGCAACGGATGAATTCCTTGGAGTTGCTCCAAGTAAGACATATATGTTTATCATTATCCTTTCACCAAGTGGTGCATACTACGAAAGCGGTCTTGCTCCTGTTGGTATCTGGATTGAAGACGACTATGTTCGTGCAGTTCGTGGCGGTATGGGATTTGCTAAAACAGGCGGTAACTATGCTGCAAGCTTGGCAGCACAGGTTAAAGCTCACGATGACGGATATTCTCAGGTGTTGTGGCTTGACGGTGTTGAAAGAAAGTACATTGAAGAAGTTGGTGCAATGAATATCTTCTTTAAGATTGACGGAAAAATCGTTACTCCAATGCTTAACGGAAGTATCCTGCCTGGTATCACAAGAAACTCTGTAATTGAAGTTTGCAAGTCTTGGGGATATGAAGTTGAAGAAAGAAAAATCAGTGTTGATGAACTTATCGCAGCGCAGAAAGACGGAAAACTTGAGGAGTGCTTTGGTACAGGTACTGCTGCAGTAATTTCACCGGTTGGAAAGCTTCGCTATAAGGATGATGTTATGATGATTAACAACAATGAAATTGGCGAGGTTAGCCAGAAACTATATGATACAATTACCGGAATCCAGTGGGGTAAGGTTGAAGACACCTTCGGCTGGACAATGGATGTAAACAAATAAGGTGATATAAATGTACAAAATTTTAGATGCCCATTGTCATATTTATCCCGATAAAATTGCTCAAAAGGCATCGGATGCAACAGGTAAATTCTACGGCATGCCGTCCAAAATGGACGGCACCGTTTCGACCTTAATCGAAGATGGAAAGAAAGCAGGAATTACGCACTTTTTGGTGCAATCTGTTGCAACCACTCCACATCAGGTGTCAAGCATAAATAAGTTTATATCGGAAAGTGTGGAAAAAAGCAAGGGGCTTATGACTGGTTTCGGGACTATGCACCCTGAAAGCGAAAATCCTGAAAAAGATTTAAAAGAACTTATCAGTCTTGGGCTTAAAGGTATAAAGCTACACCCGGACATACAAGGATTTAAAATTGATGATTTTCGTATGCTTAAAATATATGAGCTTTGCGAAAAGAATAAGCTTCCTGTATTGATGCATTGCGGCGATGACCGTTATGACAATTCTAACCCTAACAGGTTGAAGCCTATCCTTGATATTTATAAGGATTTGACGGTTATAGGCGCTCATTTTGGCGGATATTCCGTTTGGGATGATGCTGCAGAAAAACTTTCAGGCTACAAAAACTTTTATGTAGATACAAGCTCAACACTATTTAAGGTGGACGTAAAACGTGCAAGAGAGCTTATTGATATTTTCGGTATAGAAAAAGTTATGTTTGGAACCGACTACCCTCTATGGCAGGTCGGGGAAGAACTTGAGAGATTTATGAAAATAAACCTTTCAGATACTGAATTAAAACGGATTTTATGGGAAAATGCCGCAGAACTTTTGGGTATATAATCCTAAAAGTAATCTGCGGTCTTTTTATATGGGAATTTATTGACATTTTCCGTGTTTTTTGATAAAATAAAGTTGTATTGATATATGTATATAAAACATACATATATGGAACTATTTAGACTATGACCATATAAGGAGGAAGGTAATAATGTCAAACGAAAAGCGTAGTTCATTTACAAACTCACTGGGATTTATTCTTGCCGCTGCAGGATCTGCTGTGGGTCTTGGAAACATTTGGAGATTTCCATATCTTGCAGCCAAATACGGTGGAGGAATATTCTTGCTCACATATCTTGTTTTAGCTGTAACATTCGGTTTTGCACTTATGGTTGCTGAAATTACAATCGGAAGAAAAACAGGGCTTAGTGCTATAGGAGCATTTAAAACACTTAACAAAAAGTTTTCATTTTTAGGATACTTGGCAGCATTTGTTCCTATAATAATCTTACCATATTATTCACAAATTGGTGGTTGGGTAACTAAATACTTTTATACTTTTGCAACAGGCGGCGGTGTAGCTGCCGCAGGAGACGGATTCTTTGGGAATTTCATTTCAGCCACAGGTGAACCGGTTCTTTGGTTCTTTATCTTCTTAATTTCAACAGCTGTAATTGTTCTTTTCGGAGTAGAAAAGGGTATAGAAAAAGTAAGCAAATTTATGATGCCAATCCTGGTTATACTTTCAATAGGTATTGCTATCTATTCTGTCTGCTTACCTGGCGCTATGGAAGGCGTTGTATATTATTTAAAACCTGATTTCTCTAAGTTTTCTGTTAAAACAGTACTTGCTGCAATGGGTCAGCTTTTCTATTCAATGTCTCTTGCTATGGGTATTATGATTACATATGGCTCATATATGAAAAAAGAAGAAAACATTGAAAAAGCAGTAAGAAATATTGAAATTTTTGACACAGGAATTGCGTTTATAGCAGGTCTTATGATTATCCCTGCAGTGTTTGCTTTATCAGATACTCCTAACGTTGGTGCAGGCCCAAGCCTAATGTTTATCACACTGCCACAGTTATTTAATACAATGCCTTTAGGTAATGTTGTAGGCTTTGCATTCTTCTTACTTGTATTATTTGCAGCACTCACATCATCAATTTCCCTGATGGAGACTGTTGTTTCAATATTCTGTGATAAATTTCATATAGGAAGAAAGCTTTCCTGTTTGTTAGTATTCGTACTTTCTTTTGCAATTGGTATTGTATCATGCTTCGGTTACAGTATATGGTCAAGTATAACTATTATAGGGCTTCAGCTCCTTGATTTCTTTGATTTTATCAGTAACAGTGTAATTATGCCAATCGTTGCATTCTTTACATGTATATTAGTTGGTTATGTAATAAAACCAAAAGCTATTATTGACGAAGTTGAAAATTCTGCAAAATTTAATAGCAAAAAATTGTTCGTATTTGTTATTAAGTATGCCGCACCTATTTGCATCTTGTTGATTTTGGCATCTTCAGTTTTAAACGCATACGGAATATTCACATTATAATTTGAAATTATGGATAAAATAATTAAGAATACTTTTGAATACGCAAAAACACTCATTAAGTGGGTGTTTTTTGCTGCACTTTTGGGCATAATCGGAGGGACAGTAGGAAGCTTATTCCATATAACTATTGAGAAAGTAACTCATTTAAGAATGGAAACACCATGGGTTATTCTGTTACTGCCTTTAGGCGGAATAGTTATTGCCGCAATGTATCGCATTTTCAAAAAAGAGGGAAGAGTTGATACAAACCGTGTTTTAGACTCAATATCCGGTGATGAAAAAGTCCCATTCGTAATGGCACCACTGATTTTTATAAGTGCAGGTATAACACACCTTTTAGGCGGTTCTGCGGGCAGGGAAGGTGCTGCGCTTCAACTTGGCGGTAGTATTGGATATAAGCTCGGGGAACTGTTCAGGTTCAATAAGAATGACTTGCATATAATGGTTATGGCGGGAATGAGCTCCGTTTTTGCAGCCTTGTTTGGTACACCGGTTGCTGCGACAATTTTTGCAATTGAAGTTGTATGTGTAGGTATATTTCATCATACAGCCCTTCTTGCTTGTATAATATCAGCATTTTTTGCTTATAGGACTGCTTTATGGTTCGAAATTGCTCCTGTAAGGTTTAGTCTTTCGCCACTTTTGGAATACACACCGGAATTTGCAATTAAAGGTGTTATTATCGCAGGATTGTGTGCAATAGTAAGCATATTGTTTTGTACTGCGATACACAAGACTGAAAAATTTGCAGATAAAATTATAAAAAACAGTTACTTGCGCGGATTTTTAGGCGGATTATTAATAGTTATTCTAACATTTCTTGCAGGAACTTATGATTATAACGGTGCTGGTATGAATGTTATCGAGGGTGCGCTTGGAGGGAATGTAAAACCTGAGGCGTTCATTTTAAAGATAATATTTACTGCAATTACAATTGCAGCAGGGTTTAAGGGTGGAGAAATTGTTCCGGCATTTTTTGTTGGGTCAACTTTTGGATGCCTGATGGGAAACCTTTTGGGGATAGACCCGGGGTTCGGTGCTGCTATTGGATTCATTTCACTGTTCTGCGGCGTCACAAACTGTCCTCTTGCATCACTTATTTTGGCAGTTGAGGTATTTGGAACTGAATGGATATCAATATTTGCTATCTCTTGCTCGATAAGTTACATTCTTTCAGGACATACAAGCCTCTATAAAAGTCAGAAAATTATGTTTTCAAAAACAAGTGATGAATATTTAAATACAGACATAAGTTAAGAACGTTCCAAACGGGACGTTTTTTTCTTTTTGATTATAACTAAACAGTTAAAAAATGCGTATAATATTAACAGGAGGAGAGCTGATGGAATTTTATTTTTTAGATAAAGACGATGTTATAAATAAACTTTCAGTTAATCCAAAAAAAGGGCTTGACAATGAGGAAGTGAAGAAGCGTAGCGAAACTTATGGGCTAAATATACTTAAAGAAAAAAAGAAGAAGTCTACGGCACGGCGTTTTTTTGAACAATTTAAAGATGTAATGATTATCATTTTGATAGTGGCAGCAATTGTGTCATTTTTACTTGCTTTAATAGAAAAAAACTACAAAGAGTTTTTTGAACCGCTTTTAATACTTTTAATTGTTATTTTGAATGCTACTATGGGAGTACTTCAGGAAAGCAAGGCTGAAAAAGCACTGGAATCATTAAAAAATATTTCAGCACCTCACGCAAGAGTAGTACGCGGCGGTGAAGAAAATATTATAGATGCTTCATATTTAGTGCCGGGCGATATAATTAAACTTGAAGCAGGAGATTTTGTGCCTGCAGATGCAAGACTTTTAGAAAGCTCCAGCTTAAAAAGTGAAGAGTCTGCGCTTACCGGTGAATCTGTACCATCAGAAAAAGATGCAAAAGCTGAGGTAACAGAAAAATCTCCACTTGCGGATCGTAACAATATGGTATTTTCGGGTTGTAGTATAACTTATGGTACTGCAACGGCGGTTGTGACAGCTATTGGAATGGAAACTCAAATAGGAAGGATAGCCAATCTTCTTGATAATGAACAAAAGGCAGAAACGCCGCTACAAAAGAAGCTTGCCGAACTGGGAAAATACCTTGGTATTGTTGCTATTTTAGCATGCGGTATTATATTTTTTATTGGTTTAAACAGCGGAATTAAAATTCGGGAAATTTTTATGACTTCAATTTCTCTTGCAGTATCCGCAATACCTGAGGGACTTCCTGCTATTGTTACAATTGTTCTTTCTATAGGGGTTCAAAGGATGGTAAAACGAAATGCTCTTATAAGACGTTTACCGGCAGTTGAAACACTTGGTTGTGCTTCTGTAATTTGTTCTGATAAAACAGGGACGCTTACACAAAACAGAATGACTCTGAAAGAAGCATATTGCGATGGTGGAAGTATAGAAAAAATTTCTGATGAAAATAGCGAAAATATCAGGCAACTTTTAATGTTTTCAACGTTATGTTGTGACGGGAATGTTGTGTTTAATGGCGATGACGAAAAACTTATAGGAGACCCGACTGAAACGGCAATTATTCTTGCTGCACACAAAAAAGGTATTGTAAAAGATGAACTTATAAAAAAGTACCCAAGGCTTTTAGAAATTCCTTTCGATTCGGACAGAAAACTTATGACAACCATAAATAGCATTGACGGAAAAAATATTGTAATAGTCAAGGGTGCTTTTGACGTTTTGAGTAATAAGTGTATCTCGGGAGATATAAAAAAAGCTAAAGTGATAACAGAAGAAATGAGTAAAAGAGCACTGCGAGTAATAGCTGTTGCTTATAAAGAAATAGGGAATATTCCTGTTACTGCTTCTCCTGATGATATTGAAAAAGACCTTACTTTTATGGGGATTGTGGGTATGATAGACCCTCCGAGAGAGGAGGCAAAAGAGGCGGTTAGAATATGCATAAACGCAGGAATTAAGCCTGTAATGATTACCGGAGACCACGTAATAACTGCATCAGCCATTGCAAAAGAGCTTGGAATTTTATCAAAAAACGACAGAGCAATAACAGGTATTGAACTTGACAAAATGAACGATTCAGAACTTGAGGCTAATGTTGAAAATATTTCTGTATATGCACGAGTTTCGCCTGAAAATAAAATAAGAATTGTAAAAGCTTGGCAGAAAAATGGCAAAGTGGTTTCTATGACGGGTGATGGCGTAAACGATGCTCCGGCGCTAAAGGCCGCAGATATCGGCTGCGCTATGGGAATCACAGGAACAGATGTAGCAAAAGGTGCAGCAGATATGACATTGACGGACGACAATTTTGCAACAATTGTTGAAGCGGTTCGTGAGGGGAGAGGAATATATGCAAATATTCGCAAGGTTGTAGGCTTTTTGCTTGGGACTAATATTGGCGAGGTTATAGCAGTATTTCTTGCAATGTTATTATGGCATAAAACACCGCTCTTATCTATGCAACTTTTGTGGATAAACCTCGTTACTGACAGTCTGCCGGCGATTGCATTGGGTATGGAAGCGGTAGATACTGATATCATGAATAAAGCCCCCCGCTCAAAAACCGAAGGTATTTTTGCTCACGGTTTGGGAATTCGCATCATCTTACAGGGGATTATGTTTGCATGTTTAACTCTTATAGGTTTTCGGTACGGTGAAAATGTGACAGGAACACTTGCTGGCGGTCAAACAACTGCATTTATGGTTCTTGCACTATCACAGGTTATGCAAAGCCTTAATATGCGCTCAGAACGTTCTTTGTTTAAAATTGGTATGTTTACTAATAAAAACCTAAACCTTGCGGTAATGGCGTCTATCGTGCTTGTAGCTCTGGTATTATTTACTCCGTTAAGAATTGCTTTCGGACTTGTAATACTTCCTTTAAAGGCATATTTTGTGGCTTTCGTACTCATATTTGTGCCAACTGTATTAATGGAACTTGCTAAGATGTTTAAACTTATTAGAAATTAAAAGACCCACAGATTAAGGGTCTTTTTTTAATGTAAATTACCTATAATTTCTATTTACTTTTTTTTGCATGTATTGTATAATGAAAAAGATATAGAAAGAGGGTTTTATATATGAAAAAAAGAGTTATTGCAATTTTATGTGCATTTATGATATTTTCCCAACATGCATATGCCTCTGTGTTGGGGACTGATATTTACGGATGGTCTCATGATATTGGTACAGGAACAAAACTTTATAAGAATACATTTATGTCAGAACAGGAGGGAGTAGGTCAACAGGTAGAATACTATGCTGAATATACTCCTAATAAAGATGTTGTTCCAACAATTGTATCCGGTAGAGAGATGTGGGGAACGGATAAAATTTCTGACGCTGAAAGCTATTTAAAAGAAAACGGAATTGTTCCTATGATAGGGATAAATGCATCGTATTTTTCTCTAAAAACCGGTTTGCCTATGGGGCATATTATTTCCGATAGAAAGATTATCTCAAAGGATACTGAAAGCTATCAATCAATAGGCTTTATGCCTGATGGCAGTGCTTTCATAGCACCGCTTTCTATTAAAACAACCCTGTATTTTGATGAAAACGAGGTTGATATTGCTCACATAAATAAGTTTAACCAGGAATTTATGGACATAATAAACCTTTATACTCCTGAATTCGCAGAGCATAATCATAACGACTTTGCATCTTTGAATATTGTTTTGGGAAATATTGATGGAGAGCTTTCCTTAGGAGAAGAACTCACAGCGGTTGTTGAGGAAAAATTCAATTATCAGGGTTCTTTAAAAATCCCTGAGGATAAAATGATTTTAACCGTAAACGAAATAGCTAAACCCGAACTTTATGAAGCGCTAATGTTATTAGAGGTTGGAGAAAAAATTACTATTTCATCTGTTGCCGAAGGAAGCGATGAATGGAAATTTGTTGATTCTGCATTAGGTAGTGTTGGAGAGACACTTATTGCTAATGGCGAAATTCTAAACGGTTTTCCGACGGGAACAGCACCTCGTACTGCTGTAGGTGTTACAGAAGACGGAAAGGTGATTTTTTACGTGCTTGACGGTAGACAAAAGCCGTATAGCTATGGTGCAAAGGTAGAAACTTTGGCAAATCGTATGAAGGAATTAGGGTGCGTAGATGCCATAAATCTTGACGGTGGCGGTTCTACTATCATCTCCGGAGTTTATCCGGGAAGCGATGCAAGTACTGTATTTAATTCTCCGTCTGACGGACGTCCAAGAGGTGTATCCAATTATATATTCTTAAAAAACACTAAAATTCCAAGTAAAAAAACAGATAAATTGTATTTGTATCCATTTGAAGAACATTACCTGTCGGGATATACCGATGTTTTAACTGCAAAGGCGGTTGATTCTGCATATTACCCTGTAAAAGTACCGGACAAATTAAAATTTTCAGTAGACAGAACAGAAAGTTATATCGATGAAAATGGTGTACTGACAGCGACCGGGAAAGGAAAATTTACCGTTAAAGTAACTGATGGCAAAGTTTCGGGACAAGCTGACTACACAGTTTACGAAACGCCTACAAACATTGATATTTACGATATTTCAACAAATAAAGCAATATCTGATTTGTTGCTGAAAAAGGATGATGTGGTAGAATTTGATCTTAAAGCACAATACAACAATTTAGAGTTAAAATCCAATTTTGAATGTTTTACAGTTGGCATTCCTGAGGAATTAGGATATATTGATGGAAATAAGCTGATAATAACAGCCGACAGCGGAGAAGGTAAGCTGAGCGTTTCTGCAGGTGAATTTACAAAAGAAATAGATATTAAAGTGGTCAGAGAAAATCCGTTTTATGATACAGATTTTCACTGGGCGAAGGATATGATTAAAAGCGTGTATGAAAAAGGCATTGTAAAAGGTGTAATTTTAGATGACAAGCCTATGTTTTTGCCTGA
>JAZOVJ010000010.1:0-19761 GCA_045658645.1 Clostridia bacterium
AAGAGAATGCATCATATTTATATAGGAAGCGTTCCAGTCAATTTTGACGTTTGAATCGATTTTGTCGGTCATATTGATGAAGTTATCCCAGTCCCATTTCCCGCTTTTGTAATAGTCATAAGGAAGAGTAACATCGCCAAACTGGTCAGGGTCATATGCGCAATAATTGATTTTTCCTAAAAGCACGTGGGAGACGCCAAAAATATTCCCGTCCTGTGTGCAGCACTGGTCCATAATCGATTTTGTATATAGCTTGTTTTTCGGGTTGATGTAATCGTTTATGGGCATACACTGTGAAAAATCTTCGCCGGATGAATAGAAAAGGTCACTTCCCTCGAAAGTGTTTGTAAACTCAATGGTACATCCGTAATCTTCTTCAAACTTTTTTGCGCCCTCAAGATAAGAACCGCCTGCAAGGTCAATCGAACTTGACACTTTCAGGGTTATGCCGGTATAGTCGGGTTTTTCTTTTGTGTTAAAAAATATTATGGAAGCAATGGCAAGAAAAACTACAACTATGGCAGAAAAAATTATAATTTTCTTCTTCAATATTTCACCCCACAGTAAACTTCAATTTTGATTATTGTAACATATATAAGAATAAAAAACAAGTCGCTTTAAAATGCAAAAAATGTATAATAATAAAAATATCGTAAATACTTTTAGTGAAGCAAGGAACATTGTTTTAAAAACTGAAAGGGATGAATTTAATATGCAAACAAAGAAAAAGAAACACGGCGGGGCGTATCTTGCTATTTGCTGCTGTGCCTTGATAGTAGCGATAGTGGGATATGCAAATCGTATGTCTTTAAAGGAAAGCGAAGAGGAAAAGATAAACGATATTGTAGAGGTACAACCTGATAATATCATAGCCGAAACATCACAAAAGGCGGAAGTTGAAGTTCCTGATGCAGAGATTGCAAAGGAAAATCAGGATGATACACAGGAAAGTGAAAAACCGGAGGTTATAGAATTTGCGGCGCCTGTTTCGGGAAAGGTGATAGAAGAGTTTTCAGGAGATGATTTGGTGTATAATGAGGCATTAAAGGACTGGAGAGCACATAGCGGTGTAGACTTTGAAGCGAAAATTGGCGAAGATGTGTGCGCAAGTGCCAAGGGAGTTATTGAAAGTGTTTTTGACTCCAATATGGGAAGATGTGTGATAATTGACCATCAGAACGGATTCCGTACTATGTATGCAAATCTTGAAGAAACCGAAAAGGTAAAGGTTGGTGACGAGGTAAGAGCGGGGGATGTGATTGGCACAGTAGGGAACACGGCTCTCGGGGATATAACCGATTTGGAACACGTTCATTTTGAGATGATGAAGGATGGCGAGAACGTAAACCCGGCAGAATATCTTAACTGAAATGTGTTGGGCGGATAATGTGTCCGCCCTGACTTTTTCAGGGAAAATGTCATAATCAGCGATAAGAAAGAATAAAATAATATTGATTTAGTCTTGACAAATGGAAAAAAGTGTGGTATTATAGTCAAGCAATTACAGATATCGCGGGGTGGAGCAGTTTGGTAGCTCGTCGGGCTCATAACCCGAAGGTCGCGTGGTTCAAATCCCGTCCCCGCAACCAATTTAAGTCCAGTATTTAAGCCGTTTGTGCTTATGTACTGGATTTTTATTTTTGTCCAAAAAAATTGTTTTGTCCATTATTTGTCCATTATTGCGTTAAAAATCTTATTATTTCAAGCCTGGAATGCTTTAAAAAAGGGAATAAAAAAAGGAGCGGTATAGTTCCGCTCCGGTAATGGTTTTATAAAGAATTATAGCTGATTACATTCTGAAAGGAAATTCAAAGCAAATTTAAATCCTTGTTTGAATGAAAATTCCTCACGTTCTGCTATTGCTCCGTTAAAGATTTCTTCATCTTCAAACGTTTTTGAAAAACGCTCGTACGCTTTATTATACTCTTCTGAACGATGCTTTAAACTTTCTTTGTAGTATTCTGTCGTTCCCATATGATTATAAAACATTTGCTCTATTAACTTTTTGATGTTGTTTTCCATTGTAAAAAATCTCCTGAAATTCATTTTATATTTTTGCTTGGTGTAAGTGCCATTTGTACTTAAAAATGTCACTAAATTTAATTACTTGAACAAGCCCGAAAAGCCTGTCGTTTCAAGGCTTCCTGGACTTTTCAAAAATTGGGTTTTTTGAAATTATTTTTATTTGACAAAACTTTAAAAATCTGCTATAATAAATAAAGAGTTTTAAATCGTTTTATAAGGTACGGCATTTATAAAACGGATTGTCGTTAAAACTTAATTGCTTGAAAGAAAATGCTTCTTTGGTCGGGGCATTTTCTTTTTTTGTTTCTTTTTCAGAACTGCAGCTTATACAATCACATCGTTCACCAGGGTCAAGTGCCGCTCCGCAATACTCGCATATTCTATAATGCATTGTTTTACACCTCACTTTCTTTTATTGGATTGCATAAGTAGTTTTCAAGTATTTCCATGTTGATTAAATACTTTGTCCCTGCTTTTACACAAGGTAGCGTGCCGGTCTTTACTAAAGAACGTAAAGCGTGCAGGGTTAAAGCTGTTTTGGGGTCTTGTGTTTTTATTTCGTTAACTGCTTCTACAAGTCCCCTCATTCGTGGTAGTGCCATTTGTTATCACCTCTTCAAAATTTTTTAATGCTGCCGAATGAATACGATATATGTGTCTGATGTCATACATCATATCTTCAGCGATTTTTTCCCACGTCTCACAGTTTATGTAACGTGCTATCAATAATGTCCTCTGAATACTATCATTAAGTTTTTCAATCATTTTGAGCATTCGGGTACGGTATGCCGCCAACTCTTCCACTTTTTTGTCAAGTAAAAGACAATACTCTGTATAAGCTACAAATTTTGTCTCTGTGGCATTTTGTGAGCTTGTCTGTACTTTCACTTTGGAATAATCAACAGAAGTATTACAAGCAAGGTCTAACGCCTGTCTCTTCGCTTTTATAAGTTGGTCGCATTCATTCTGTAAATCACGCCCTTTTAAAAGGAACTGTTTACCTGTATCTTTGGACATTGTTATCGCTCCTTTACACCGCTCCAATTTGTGTTTTTGGTACTTAAAACGGTCATAAAAATTAATTGCTTAAACAAGTCCGAAAAGCCTGTCTTTTCAAGGCTTCCAGGGTTTTTCAAAAAATAGGTTTTTTGAAATTATTTTTATTTGAAAATATGGACAAAATAAGAACTATTATTGGAGCGGTTTATTCTGTTGCAAATAGATAATCCAAAGTGCAATCAGGGAAGTACATTTTACTGATTTTGGCAGCTTCTAAAACTGTTATTGCTGTTATTCCTTTTAGCTTGTTTCTTGCTGTCTTTTCGGTACACCCTAAAGCATTCGCAACACCTACAACAGATTTAATATTGCTGCGTGCAAATTCTGCTTGCAAATTCTTATACATTGTATCACCTCGCTTCCGTAATAGGAATTTATATATTTATTATACTTCTTAAACAGGAATTTGTCAAGGCTTTTTGAGAATAAAATTTCTTGTTTTGGAAGTTTTTTAGTAAAAACCCATTGACAATATGGAATAATTATAGTAATATAACTATACGAAGAGGTGATAAGAATGATTGAATTAGAAGCAATGCTAATAAGAATAAAGAAAATATGCAAAGAAAAGGATATCTCATACAGAGAATTGTCTGGTATGACAGGCATATCATTAAGCACCTTAAGCAAAATAATGGCTGGTATAACTAAAGACCCTACCATAATGTCAATTAGTAAAATCGCACAAGCGTTAGATGTCACGCTCGATTATTTAATATATGGAGAAAAAAATCAAAAAAAGACAATCACGCCATATGACCTACTAAACGAAGCGGGACAGTTTAAGGCACAAGAATATATTATGGACTTATTAGAGAATGCTAAATATGTGCGACAAATTGAACTCATTGCAACCCCTGGTTCAGAGAAAGCTCTTTCACGAGATGTTATAAATGCAATAGTTAAAGCCTTTAATGCTTCAGATAAACAAGGCGAAGAATAAAAAACCCGCTCCGGTAAAGCGGTAAAACATTATAATAAATTTGTAGAGGTGAGAAAGATGCTAAACTTATCAGACATTACAAACGCTGTTTATACAGTAGCTGAAGAATATGACATTAAGCGTGTTTCGTTATTTGGTTCTTATGCAGAGGGTAGGAATACACCGAAAAGTGACGTAGATTTACTTATAGAGTTTGTTGTCCCTGCGGTGTCACTCTTTACCCTTATAGGCATTAAAAATCGTTTAGAAGAGATTTTGGGCGTTTCTGTGGACGTTATACACGCGCCGCTCCCTGATAACTCTTTAATAAATCCTGAAAAGGTGGTGGAAATTTATGCAGCATAGAGACCAAACAATCCTAATAAAGATTATGAACGAAATAGATATTGCTCTTGATATGATAAACGGCACAGAGTTTTCAGCTTTTAATGAAAATGAAGTGTTAAAACGTGCAATTTGTATGACAGTTATTAACATTGGGGAGCTTGTTAAGGCTCTGACTACAGATTTAAGGGCAGAATACAAGAATATAGCGTGGAAAAGCATAGCAGGGTTTAGAGATATAGCAGCACACAAATATCAGACCTTGCACATGCAGGACGTGTATTTTACTGTTGTAAACGATTTCCCACAGCTAAAAAAGGATATAGAACAGATTTTAAGCTGTTGACAGAATAAAAGCTGTCTGTATATTCAGGCAGTTTTTTTATACTCAAATATAAAGGAGCGGATTTTATGGCATCTATACGCAAACGTGGCAACACTTATCAGATAAGAGTATCTGCAGGCTATGACATAAGCGGTAAACAGATAACAAAGACTATGACCTGGAAGCCTGCGGACAAAATGACACCAAAGCAAATAGAAAAAGAGCTTAACCGACAGGCTACACTCTTTGAAGAAAAGGTTATAAGCGGTCTTGCAGGGGATAACCGGCAGACGTTCGCAGAATATACGCATTATGTCCTGGACCTTAAAGAACGTTCAGGCTTAAAGTGTTCTACTTTGGAGCGGTACAAGAGCTTCAGCGAATACACCGACAAAGTAATCGGGCATTTAAAGTTATCTGATATAAGGCCAAAGCACCTGAACGACTTATACAAAGGTCTTTCTGCAGACGGTATGAATAAGCGTACAGGCGGTAAGCTCTCAAATAAAACAATAGTGGAATATCACCGTTTTATATCTGCCGTTCTGTCACAGGCAGAAAGAGAAATGCTTATACCGTACAATCCTGCACGCAGGGCAACACCGCCAAAGGCTGAAAAGAAAGAAGCTAACTACTTTCAAACTGAAGATGTTTATAATATCCTTGAGGCTTTAAAGTGTGAGCCTTTAAAATATCGCCTTGCGACTATGCTTTTAATGACTACAGGTTGTCGCAGGGGCGAAATACTGGGGCTTAAATGGTCGAATGTAGACAAGGTCAATAAAACACTCGAAATAAAACAAAATCTTCAATACAGCCAAAATATAGGAACATATTTAACAACTACAAAAACAGGCAAGGTACGAAAAGTGCGTATTCCTGACGAACTTATGCCGCTCCTGTTAGAGTATCGAAAAGAGTATATAAACTATAAGCGTAGTCTTGGGGACTATTGGGGCGGTTCGCAAAGGCTCGGCGTTGTCGGTTCTGATGATTGGATTGCTGACGATTTTATATTCATACAGGCAGACGGCAAGCCGATGCACCCTGATACTATAACAGATTGGCTTAATAAGTTTTCAAAGCGGAATGATTTACCACACATAAATCCTCACGCTTTCAGGCACACCGTAGCAAGCATTTTAATATCGCAGGGCGTGGACATTGTCACCGTATCAAAACAGCTTGGACACGATAAGGTATCGACTACAACAGATATTTACTCACACATCATAAACAAAGCAAGCGAACAAGCTGCAGACACGTTAGCAGATGTTATATTCAGGAAAAACGCATAATTCATATATAAAAATATTACCGGAGCGGAATTATATTTGCCGTTCCGGTTCTTTTTTTGTCTGATTTGGTAAACATTTGTACTAAAAAATGTCACTAAAAATAATTACTTGAACAAGCCCGCAAAGCCTGTCGTTTCAAGGCTTTCGGGACTTTTCAAAAATTGGGTTTTTTGAAATTATTTTTGCTTAAAAAACACTAAAATTTACGATTTATACACCTATATTATATCACTTTTAAAAAATAAAGCAAGGGTTTTTATAATTGTTATTGTTTGAAAAAAGACTATTAAAAAGCTGTAAATCCTTGATTTTTCCTGCATTTATCGGCAAGTCTAATTAACTTTTTATAAAAACAACCCCCTTCATGTGATATATCACGCATAGAAATTGTTGTGCCCTTCTCGGTTCCCAAAGCACCACCCACCGCTATATTTTAGGGGGGAGTATGCAGGCTGTATGATTGTTTGGTGGGGGGTCATACGTGCGTGAGAGAGGAAAATCTAACTGCACCCACCGGTCTATAATAAAGCAGCTTCAGGAAGCATATAGGGGGATATACTATTGATACGTTCCGCTCCTGGATATGTATCACATTCCTAATTGATTGGGAATTTACTAATTATTCCGCTCCGATGTTACTTTGTTTGTCCATTATTTGTCCATTATTCATATGACAATGGACAGAAAGAGACGTTAAAATATAATAAGTATGTAATGATAAAACCGCATAACAAAGCCGATTGATAGAGCAGAAAGAAAAGGAATAAAGGCAAAACCTATGTCTCATAACCCGAAGGTCGCGTGGTTCAAATCCCGTCCCCGCAACCAATTTAAAAAGTCACAGGAATGTGACTTTTTTGCTTTTTAAGGGTTATGAGCCCGAGGGCGAATAAGTCGAAGGAAGAGAGCGAAGCGAACGGCCGAGTGGAAGTGAATGACAGTCCTGAGGACTGTCAGAGCCACGAGGGGACCGAGCCGCAGCGAGACCGCGTGGTTCAAATCCCGTCACCTCAGACCACTTTAAAAAGTCACAGAAATGTGGCTTTTTTTGTTTTTTTTTCGTGTCATAAGCCCATAAAATTCATATAAAAAAACACCCTAATACGCATCGTTTCGGGTGTTTAAATCACTCTATAATTCAATCAATTATTTCCGGAAAGTATCATACATCTTTGATTATCAGATTAAGAGCGTTTTTGCTCAGGATTTCTGTAGCATAATCTGCATCGGTGTTTTTTAAAATATAATCAACACCAGGAGATAAGCTTGGTGGTCTGTAGTTGACACGGTGCCCGTCAGAACCTATAAAATGCACGTATTTATTTTCCAAAAGCTGTCTTGCACGTTCCCTTAATGAAGCGTCATTTTCGTCAACAAGGTCCTGAACATTTACCTGTATCAAAGCTCCATTTCTAATAAGAATTCCGATGGTAGTGCCGGTCAGAGAATAGATGCGCTCCATGTGTGCAATTATCGGTCTATAGCCGTGCTTTTTCAACTCGTCAATAATAAATAATGCTTCTTCAAGCTCTATGTCGGGATACAACTCAGTAAGTACGAAGTTGGAGTCGCCAAGTGTTGTAAAAACACCTGTTTCGAGGCGATGTAATACTGAGTCAATAGTTGCCTTTGAACACAGTACCTCGCACCCTTTATGTAATCGTATATTTATTCTTGATGCCGTTACTGCATCCTTCAAAGCTTGCAGGTTTTTATTATATGTTTCTGCATTATCCTTAATGCAACCGCTGTGCGAAGCACAAAAAATATCGGTTACTCCTTGACTTATTGATAATTTTAACAGTTCAAGTGATTCCTCTATGCTGCATGAACCGTCATCTATGCCGGGAGTTACATGCATATGTAAATCGACTATTGGGTACATATTATGACCTCCGAATTTAAAAGTCAGACAAGTGTTGCTGCTTGGTTGATTGCACTTAACAATTTTTTATAAAATCTTCTGCGATGGCAATTGCCTTTTCCACAGTTTCCTTTGCAGGACCGCCGATTACGGTACGTCCGTTTACACAGGTTTCCATACTGATTGCGTCATAGACGTCGTTTTCGATGATGTTTGAAAATTCCTTAAATTCATCGAGTGTAAGCTCGTCTAATGACTTATCCTTGCTTATTGAATAGAACACCAGCTTTCCAACCACTTCGTGAGCGTCACGGAACGGCATACCTTTTTTCACAAGATAGTCGGCAACGTCGGTTGCATTTGTAAATCCGCCCTTTGCACCCTTTAGCATATTTTCCTTGCGGACTGTCATAGTAACAATCATATCACGGAAAACCGGCAGGCAAAGCTTAACGGTGTCGATAGCATCAAATATAGGCTCCTTGTCTTCCTGCATATCCTTATTGTAAGCAAGAGGGATACCTTTCATTGTAGTCAAAAGCCCCATCAGGTGACCATAAACACGACCTGTTTTACCACGAATAAGCTCGGCAACGTCAGGGTTTTTCTTCTGTGGCATTATTGACGAGCCGGTTGAGAATGCATCGTCCATTTCAACGAATGAGAATTCGTGGCTTGACCAAAGGATAAGTTCCTCTGAAAAACGTGACAGATGCATCATTATAATTGAAAGACAGCTTGCAAGCTCGATTACAAAATCCCTGTCCGAAACGCCGTCCAATGAATTTTGTGTAACACTTGCAAAACCAAGCTCATTTGCCACAAATTCACGGTCTAACGGATAGGTTGTTCCGGCAAGTGCACCTGAACCTAAAGGCATTACGTTAGTACGCTTCTTTGTGTCCAGAAGACGCTGTGAGTCACGCTTTAACATTTCAAAATACGCCATTAAATGATGTGCAAAGCTGATTGGCTGTGCCTTTTGAAGATGTGTGTAACCCGGCATAATTGTTTCTGTATGCTCTTTTGCGATGGTAATAATTGCTTCCATAAGGCTTTTAACCATATTGTAGATTTCGTCAATCTCGTCCATCAAATACATACGTATATCAAGGGCGACCTGGTCGTTGCGGCTTCTGCCCGTGTGCAGACGTTTTCCTGCATCGCCGATTTTGTCGGTCAGAAGCTTTTCAACGTTCATATGTATATCTTCTGCATCAATCAAAAACTGGGCTTTGCCGTTTTCGATGTCGGCAAGTACTTCCAAAAGACCATTCACAATTTTTTCGGAATCTTTTGCATCAATGATACCCTGCTTGCCAAGCATTTTTGCGTGTGCTATGCTACCCTTAATGTCCTGTGCATACATACGCTTGTCAAAGCGGATTGATGAGTTAAAATCGTCTACTTTCTTGTCGGTGTTTTTCTGAAAACGACCGCCCCATAATTTTGCCATTTTAGTAAATCTCCTCTTTATATAATTAAGACTTCCGAATTATTATACCATAAAAATCCGGAAGTCTCAATATGTAAGTTTTAATTATTTTAAGAACGGGTCTATACTCTTATTTCCAGTCCTTATACTTATTTTCGCCTTTAGCATTCATTGCCATAGCACGAACCTTTAGCGGTAAGCCGTAAAGATTGATGAATCCTTCAGCGTCCTTATGTGAGTAAAGCTCGTGTGAGTCGCCGAATGATGCGATTTCTTCATTATATAATGAATATGGGCTTGTAGCACCTGCAGGGTAGATGTTACCCTTGTAAAGCTTAAGTTTAACGTCGCCTGTTACAGTTTCGTCCATAACATCAAACATTGCGCTCATAGCTTCACGAAGCGGTGTAAACCACTTTCCGTCATAAACAAGTTCAGAGAACTTAACTGCGGCCTGACGCTTAAAGCTCTGTGTATCACGGTCAAGACAAAGGTATTCAAGTTCCTTGATTGCAGCGTATAGAATTGTTCCGCCCGGAGTTTCATAAACGCCACGTGACTTCATACCAACAAGACGGTCTTCAACGATGTCTGCAATACCTACGCCGTATTCACCACCAATTTTGTTCAATTCTTCAAGCAGTGCAAGCGGCTTCATCTTCTTGCCGTCAAGGGCAACGGCTTCGCCCTTTTCAAAGCTGATTGTAACGTATTTTGGAGTATCAGGTGCCTTTTCAGGTGAAACGCCAAGCTTCAAAAGTGTATCAAGCTGTGGCTCGTTTGCAGGACTTTCAAGGTCCATACCTTCGTGGCTTATATGCCATACGTTACGGTCACGGGAATAAAGTTCCTTTTTAGTTACAGGGATTTCGACGCCGTGAGCATTTGCATAGTCAACCGCATCTTCACGAGATTTAATATCCCAGATTCTCCAAGGAGCGATAATCTTAAGGTCAGGGTTCAGTGCCTTAACTGTAAGCTCGAAACGAACCTGGTCGTTACCCTTTCCTGTGCAACCGTGACAAATAGCTGTTGCGCCTTCTTTTTCTGCGATTTCAACCAATTTCTTTGCGATAATCGGACGGGCGTGAGATGTTCCTAAAAGATATTTGCCTTCATATTCTGCACCTGCCTTAACAACCGGCCAGATGTAATCCTTAACGTATTCTTCCTTAAGGTCAGCCAAGTATAGCTTTGAAGCACCAGCTTTTTTTGCACGTTCTTCAAGACCATCTGTTTCCTTACCCTGACCAACGTCACCGCAAACTGCGATTACTTCATAGTCATAGTTTTCTTTAAGCCACGGAATGATTATTGATGTATCAAGTCCGCCTGAGTATGCTAAAACAACTTTTTCCTTTGCCATATTGAAATTCCTCCTGATTTAGTGTAAAATATATGTGTTGAGTATTATTATACATTTTTATTTATAATTATGCAATAGTCAAATGTGCTAAAAGTACATAAAAATAAGGGGTGTTTTTTGTGATTATTTTAGGTATAGACCCGGGGTATGCCATTGTGGGCATAGGAGTGCTTGAATACAAGGGAAACAAGTTCAGGCCGATTGAGTATAATGCCATAACGACACACGCATCGGAGGCTACCAGTTTGAGGCTTAAAAGAATAAAGGAAGATATACAGGATTTTTTGCATAAATATAAACCCGATGCGGTTGCGATAGAAGAGCTTTTCTTCAATAATAATGCAAAAACTGCCATAGCCGTAGCACAGGCAAGAGGAGTTTTGGTGGCAGAAGTGGCATCTTGTGGTATTCCTATTTATGAATATACACCTCTTCAGATTAAGCAGGCGGTAACAGGCTACGGAAGAGCGGAAAAGGGACAGATTCAGCAGATGGTTAAAATGCTTCTGAACCTTAATGCTGTGCCGAAACCGGACGACGCAGCAGATGCTTTGGCGGTTGCAATCTGCCACGCTCATTCTGCGAAAATCAACGAGGAATTAGGGGTTAATCGTCTGTAAAATCCGTTATATACTTGTAATGTAAACGTAAACTCATTTATGCATATTTTGTGGTATAATGTTATAGTAAACTGTAACATGGGGAAATAGCACCACGAAATATGCATATTTTTGCATAAAAAGGAAGGAATAGAGATGTACTACTATATAAAAGGTGAGTTGATTTTAAAACAAGATAATTTTGCTGTTGTGGATAATGGCGGAGTGGGGTATAAGATTTATACATCACAGCTTTCTTTAGATGGCATAAGTGTTGGAAGTGAGGTAACCTTTTACACCTATCTTTATGTGAGAGAAGATATTTTTGATGTTTACGGCTTTACAAGAAATGATGAGCTTTCTATGTTTTTGCACCTTTTGTCAGTTTCGGGTGTCGGACCGAAGGCTGCTCTTGCAATCCTGTCGACAGTTACACCTAATCAGCTTGTGCTTGCTGTTATGACAAGCGATGCAAAGACTCTTACAAAAGCGGTGGGCGTTGGTGCAAAGATGGCGCAGAGAGTTATACTTGAACTTAAGGATAAGCTGAAGAATTCTGAAATTGTGCCGGAGGAGGTTGTGACCCGCGAGGTGACACTTGATACGGCGGCACTTGAAGCAGTAAGTGCGCTTACTGTTTTGGGATATTCACAAAGCGAAGCAAAATCAGCAGTTTCTAAAGTTGACCCGACGCTGGGCGTTGAAGAAATTGTAAAACGTGCTCTTTTACAGCTGATGTAAGTGTAGCAAAAAGGAGAGTGAATATATGATATTTGACGATAACGAAAGAATAGTAACCGGAGATTTTCTTGACGAAGACGCAGATATTGAGGTGGGACTTCGCCCAAGACAGCTTGAGGATTATGTCGGACAGGAAAAGGTTAAAGAAAATTTAAAGGTGTATATAAATGCGGCAAAGGAAAGACGTGAATCATTGGACCACGTTCTTTTATACGGACCTCCGGGTCTTGGAAAAACCACTCTTGCCGGAATTATTTCAAATGAAATGGGAGTGAATATAAGAATTACAAGCGGACCTGCCATTGAAAAGGCGGGGGACTTGGCGGCAATTCTTACAAACCTTTCACAGAACGATATACTTTTCATTGACGAAATACACCGTATGTCAAGAACTGTTGAGGAGATTTTATATCCTGCAATGGAGGACTATGCCCTTGATATTATAATAGGTAAAGGGCCTTCTGCAAAATCAATCCGTCTTGACCTTCCGAAGTTCACACTGATTGGCGCAACCACAAGAGCAGGACTTTTGACAGCCCCGCTTCGTGACCGTTTCGGCGTTCTTGCAAGGCTTGAGCTTTATAAGCCTGAGGAACTGAAAAGAATTGTAAAGCGTTCAGCAGGAATTCTGAACGTGGAAATTGATGACGGCGGTGCGGAAGAAATCGCAAGCCGTTCACGTGGTACACCGAGAATTGCCAACCGGCTTTTAAAGCGTGTGCGTGACTTTGCACAGGTTAAATTTGACGGAAAAATAACAAAAGAAATTGCAGCAGCGTCACTTCTTCAGATGGAGATTGACGATATGGGTCTTGATAATATTGACAACAAGATGATTATGACAATGATAAAGAATTTCGGTGGCGGACCTGTGGGTCTTGATACTCTGGCTGCAACAATCGGAGAAGAACCGAATACAATAGAAGATGTTTACGAGCCGTATTTGATGCAGCTTGGATTTATTGCGAGAACACCAAGGGGGAGGATTGTGACGCAAGCAGGATACGAGCATTTCAACGTGCCTTGTCCTGAATAATAAGGGAGGAAACTTTAATGAAAAAAATAGCGGTAACATTAGTTTTGCTATACTGCTTTTTTATAAATACTGTTTTTGCCGAATCACTGCTTTTGGAGTATGACGGCGGAATACACAACTATACGGGCGACGTGTATAATTTGGTTATAAACGGAAAGAAACTTGAGAACTTACCGTTAAACCCGATTATTTTTAAAGAGCGTGCTGTAGTTCCTGTCCGTGAAGTTTTTGAGGCTTTGGGAGCGGAGGTTATCTACGTGGCAAGCAATAACACGGTAAAGGTGAACTATGGAAGCAAAACGGTTGTGCTGACCATAGGAGCTGAAACTGCACTGGTTGACGGAGTTAAAAAACTTATACCGGACGGCGTTGGAGCAAAGCTTATCGGCAAGTGGGGAGAGTATCCTAAAACAATGGTGCCTGTACGGTTTATTTCGGAAAGCATAGGTCTTGATGTTGGTTGGGACGGAGATAATAAGATAATAAGCGTTACTGAAAAATCATCTCGTCCTACGGCTAATCCGACCAAAACACCAAAGCCGATAGCTACACCAAAACCGATAAAAACACCTGCACCAACCGAAACTGCCGGACCGATAGAAATCACATCAAGGCTTACAAGAATAAGCTATGACATAGACGAAGATGTGGTAACTGTTAAAATTACCGCAAGCTCGGCGGTAGACAGTATTTCAAAAGCTGTTATGACATCATCAGGAACGGTATATGCGGACATATATGGTGCGGAAAATGCTTTGGCAACAAAGACTGTAGTTGATGAGGATATAATAAAGGCAATAAGAATAGGTCAGCACGATGAATATACACGAGTTGCCATAGATACTGAAGGCGTTGAAAAATACAGCGTTACATTGTCTTCAACAAAAAAGACAATAACCTTTAAATTATCGTCTGATAAAAGGGCTGATTTCGGAACGCCGGAGCCAATGTCTACACCAAAGCCGTCAACATCGGTGTCACCATCACCGTCACCATCACCTTCGCCGACACCAAAGCCTATGAGATATGACACAAGAAAGATTGTTGTGCTTGATGCGGGTCACGGCGGATATGACCCTGGTGCCAGCGGATACCTTATGACAGAGGAAGAAAAAGAGTTGTATCTTGCGGCACTTGAAAGCGAAGAAAATCTCATTGCAGATATGGAAACAGGAAGCGGCGACAAAATAGACGAAAAGGATATTGCTTTAATCGTTACCAAAAAGGTAAAGGAAAACCTTGAGGATAACGGAATAGAAGTGATTTTAACAAGAAAGGGAGATACCTATCCTACTTTAGATGAGCGACCAGAGCTTGCAAACGAAGAGGGAGCGGTAATCTTTGTAAGTATACACTTGAATTCTACAGTTTCACCTGTTACGGGAGCAAAGGGGATAGAGGTATACTATAGTACACAGAATAATGACGATGAGCTTGGAATTACAAGTAAAGAACTGGCAGAAGAGATTCTGGAATGTGTTATAGACTCAACAGATGCCTATTCAAGAGGCGTTAAGTCGGGAAATCTTCTGGTTAACAGAAAATGTATGATGCCATCGGCACTTATTGAAATCGGTTTTATGAACAATCCGTTTGAGCTTGAGCTGATGATTGACGAGGATTATCAGGACAAGCTTGCCGCAGGAATTGCAAGAGGTATTGTTTCAATGCACGAAAAGGTAGAAATACCAGAGGAAAAGGAACTTTGATGAAGAGAACAGATTTTTACTATAACTTGCCGCAGGAACTGATTGCGCAAGACCCGCTAAAAGACAGACAAAGCTCAAGGCTTATGTGCCTTGATAAAGTGAGCGGCGAAACAGAGCATAAGCATTTTTACGATATAGTGGATATGCTTTCTGAGGGCGACTGTTTAATACTTAATGATACAAGGGTTATCCCTGCAAGGCTTTACGGCACAAAAGAGGGGACAGGCGCAAATATTGAGATACTTCTTCTGCACAGACAGGAAAATGACGTGTGGGAGGTTATATTAAAGCCGGGAAGACGCGCAAAACCGGGAACACGTGTTGTTTTTGGTGATGGCGAGCTTACAATGGAAATCCTTGAGGTAGTAAATGACGGAAACCGTCTTGTAAAGTTTTACTATGAGGGGATTTTTGAAGAGGTACTGGACAGACTTGGCGAAATGCCTCTGCCACACTATATAACAAAAAAGCTTGAGGATAAGGAAAGATACCAGACAGTTTATGCAAAATGCGCAGGCTCAGCCGCAGCACCTACTGCGGGGCTTCACTTCACTCGTGAGCTTATGGAGAAGATTGAGAAAAAGGGCGTAAAAATAGGCTATGTCACACTGCATGTGGGACTTGGTACATTTCGACCTGTAAAGGCTGATGACATTCTGGAACATAAAATGCATTCTGAGTTCTATATACTGCCTCAGGAAACAGCAGATTTGGTCAATGAAACCAAGAAAAACGGCGGACGTGTGATTTCTGTCGGAACAACAGCCACAAGAACGCTGGAAACTGCAGGACTTTCAGGACTGCCGCTTGCGGAACAGACAGGGTGGACAGATATTTTCATATATCCGGGAAAGAATTTCAATGTAATTGATGCATTGATTACAAATTTCCACCTGCCTGAATCCACACTTATAATGCTCGTTTCAGCACTTGCCGGAAGAGAAAATGTACTTAATGCCTACAATGAGGCAGTGCGTGAAAAATACCGTTTTTTCAGCTTCGGCGATGCTATGTTTATTCATTAGGAGAAAAATATGTTTAAGATTTTACACACAAACGGCCTTGCAAGACGAGGCGAGTTTACCACAGTTCACGGAACGGTACAGACACCTGTTTTTCAGAATGTGGGAACTCTGGCGGCGATAAAAGGAGGTCTTTCGGCGGAGGACTTAAAAAATATTGGTTGTCAGGTTGAGCTTTCAAACACTTATCACTTACACTTAAGACCGGGGGATAAGGTTATACACGACCTTGGCGGACTTCATAAGTTTATGAACTGGGACGGACCAATCCTTACCGACAGCGGCGGATTTCAGGTGTTTTCCCTTGCAAAGCTTAGAAAGATAACCGAGGAGGGCGTTACTTTTAACTCTCATATTGACGGAAAACGTATCTTTATGGGCCCGGAGGAAAGTATGCAGATTCAGTCAAATTTGGCATCAACTATAGCAATGGCATTTGACGAGTGCGTTGAAAATCCTGCGCCCTATGAATATGTTAAAAAGTCCTGCGAGCGAACACTTCGATGGCTTGAACGTTGCAAAACCGAAATGGCAAGACTCAACAGTCTTGATGCCACAATAAACAAGGAGCAGATGCTTTTCGGTATCAATCAGGGGGGTATTATAGACGAGCTTCGAATCTGGCATATGAAAGAAATTGCCAAGCTTGACCTGCCGGGCTATGCCATTGGCGGACTTGCTGTTGGCGAAAGTCACGAGGAAATGTATCACATTTTAGACGTAACACTTCCGCACGCACCTGAGAATAAGCCAAGATATTTAATGGGTGTCGGAACACCGTCAAATATTATCGAGGGCGTTGCCCGTGGAATTGACTTCTTCGACTGCGTTATGCCGTCACGAAATGCAAGACACGGCTTCATTTTCACCCGCCACGGAACTATGAACCTTATGAATCAGTGCTATGAACGTGATATGCGTCCTATTGATGAAGAATGTAACTGCCCTGTTTGCAGGAAATATTCAAGAGCGTATATCCGCCACCTTTTCAAAGCCAAGGAAATTCTTGGAATGAGGCTTGCGGTTATGCATAATCTGTATTTCTATAATGAGCTTATGGCAAGGATAAGACAGGCTATTGAAGAGGACAGATTTGAAGAGTTCAGACGTGAAAACGTGGAAAAGCTTGCAAAGAGAATATAGAATACAAATCACCCTTTTATCATATAGATAATAGGGTGATTTTTTATGAAAAAAGTAATTATAATAATTGCGGCGGTGCTTTTGATAACTGTACTGATACCGCTTTTTACATATATGAAGACCGGGAAATACCAAAAGCCTGTACCTGAAGCAGAAGAAACCCTGAATGTCTATATAAAGGATGAAGACAGGGTGGTTAAAATGAGTAAAAGTCAATATTTAAAGGAGGTTGTTTCAGCGGAAATGCCTGCGGATTTTGAGTTGGAAGCTCTAAAGGCACAGGCAGTTGCGGCAAGAAGCTATTTGGAATCACGGCGGAATGCATATAAGGCTTCAGGACCTCCTGAAGAGCATAAGGGAGCGGAAATATGCACCGATTCCGCTCATTGTAAGGCGTGGATTTCAGAGTCTAAAAGACGAGAACTTTGGGGAACGGATGCTGATAAAAACTGGGACAAAATATCCCGTGCCGTTGATGATACTGCGGGGCAGGTAATAACCTATAACGGTGAGGTTATATCAGCAGTTTTTCACTCAACGTCATCGGGGAAAACCGAGGCATCAAAGGACGTTTGGGGCGGTGACAGACCGTATCTTGTGTCGGTGGATAGCCCGGGGGATAAGGTGTCGCCAAAATATAAGTCAAAGGTTGAAATCACCCTTTCGGAGTTTGAAAAAATTGCGGAGGAAAATATTCCCGAAGTTGATTTTACAAAAGGGATAATAGACGGAATAAAAAGAAGCGATGCGGGAGGTATTACCGAGATTACCGTCGGCGGCGTGAAAATTCACGGCACAAAGCTAAGAAGTATTTACGGGCTTCGCTCTACAAATGCCACCATAGAAATTTCAGGGGACAGTGTGGTTTTTGATGTTAAAGGCTACGGACACGGAGTTGGTATGAGCCAGTATGGTGCGGACTATATGGCGAAAAACGGTAACGACTATCGAGAAATTTTAACCACATATTATCGGGGAACAGAAATAACAGGATAACAAAAAAAGCACCTTTTGGTGCTTTTTAAATATTCAAAAATGTTCCCGCAACGCATACCTCTTTGTTTTCTGTTTCAAGGTGTACGTAGTAGCCGTTTTCAATTTCTTTCACAAAAACGCCCAAAACATCACCAAGGCGTGCCTGATTTTTATAGATGACACTCATATCGGAAAAGAAAAAGTCGAAAGGCAGGGCATCCATTAAAAGCTCCGCACCCTTTTCGTTGTTTAAGTGACGGTTGGTGTCAATTTCCTTGTTGGAAACTCTTACTGTATATTCGGGGCTTTCAATCTCTAAAATTTCAGGCTTTTTATAAGTAAAAAAGTCATCATTATAATCGTAATCGCCATAGCAGGTAAGCATTTCCTCGGGGATTCTGGAGGGTTTCATTTTTTCGGTGTCAAACATAAACCAGTTGGCAATGGATTTTGCAACAATTTCGCCGTCCTGATATAAAACCGCGCCTCTTACAGAGGTTGCCGCTTTCATGCTCTTAACGGCAGTGAATGTTTTTATTGGGGTGTGCGCAGATATTTTCTTATTAAAATGCACGTTATATCCCAATAAAAGCCAGGCAAGGTTCATTTCACGAAGCTTTTCAATGGAATACCCAAACTGGTTGGAATCCTGAATTGCCGCCTCCTGAATAAGCTCTAAAGCGGTTGAAACCTTAACGGTATCAAAGTCCTTATAGTCGCTGTAACGTATTTTGTGTTCAAATTCAAACATATTAATTACCCTCTAAAATATTTTTCTATTTCTTCAAAAGTTGCTGAGAATGAGCCTTGAATCATATCCTCTCTGCCACCGCCTCTCCCTTGTAATGCAGAGTTGATTTCTTTTGCGATTTCTCTTAGATTAATGGTTTCGGAGGCGATAATATAGCTATATCCCGAAGCGTCATTTCCCGATAAAACACAGCATATTTTGGTTGTTTTCTTCTTTAAAAGATTTGCTAAAAGTCTTAACGTTTCAACATCGTCATTCTCTTCAAGAATGCAGATATTTTCTGTGGTTTCCCGGATGTGTTCGGCTTTTAACAACGCAAGAGATTTGGAAAGCTCGGCAATTTTTCGGTTTTTGTCTGCAATTTGAGAAAGTAAGTTTTCGGTGGCTTCTGCCACTTCTTCCTGCTTTGCAGACAGAAGATTTGAAATTGCAAGAACACTTTTTGCCTTTTCTTCGTAGTCAGAAAGTGCGTCACGTCCGCAAATCATTCTTATACGAACACCGCCACGGTGGCGCATCATATCTTTAAGACGAATAACGCCGATTTCACCGGTGCACTTGACGTGTGGTGCACAGCAGGCGCATATATCAATGCCGGGAATAGTGACAATTCGCACATTTTCGGTAAGGTCAAGCTTTGCTCTGTATGGAATATTTGAAAGGTCTGCAGGGTCAGGGTATCTTGTGTCAATTTCAAGGTTATCCCAGACTGCCTCGTTTGCCCTTTGCTCCAATAACAAAAGCTGGCTTTCGGTAAGCTCCCGGTCATAGTCTATCGTAACTTCCTTATCGGACAGGTGAAAGCCTACATTTTTAAATCCAAACACAGTATGGGCAAGCCCTGATACAATATGTTCCGCAGAATGGTGTTGCATTTTTCTGAATCGCACATCCCAATCAATTCTGCATTTTACCGCTGTCCCTTGTGCAATAGGATTTTTCAGGATATGAATAACTGTTTCACCTTCTGCAATAACGTCTAAAACCACCTGACCATCGATAACGCCGGTGTCACAAGTCTGTCCGCCGGCGGTTGGGAAAAATGCCGTTTGGTCTAAAACTATGCGATAATTTCCGTTATTGTCCTGCTGGCAGGATGTGACCGTTGCGGCAAATTCTTTTATGTAAGAATCAATGTCGTAAAGC
>JAZOVJ010000011.1:0-14859 GCA_045658645.1 Clostridia bacterium
ATTCTTTCCTTTGGTGCGATGGTTCGCTCAAAATCGGTATCGTTATGAAGTGCAACAATATACTCACCACGATAGTCGCTGTCCGCAACGCCTACGCAGTTTGCAGGGCGAAGTCCCTGCTTTGCAGCAAGACCTGAACGCGCAAAAATTGCGCCGAAGTATCCGTCAGGAACAGCAATCGCAAGACCTGTTCCCACTTTCACTGTTTCGTGAGGCAGAATCGTGACCGGCTCTGTAGTTGCGGCGTACAAATCATAACCCGCTGCCTGCTCGGAGCCTCTTGTCGGGATAACTGCATTTTCGTTAAGCTTCTTAATCTCGATTTTCATACCATTTCCTCCTTAGTTTTTCCAAAGCGCAATTTCACCGGTCATCATCGTCTTTTTAACGTCGATAATTCTCTGATTTTCCGACCCGCGAAACTGCAGGCTTATATTTTTCTTTTCCTGTATAAATTCGCCGTCCACCAAAACGTCTATCATAGACATCATTTCCTCTGTAACCTCGCATTTTGCACGGGAATCGCCTGTTAATTCCTCATACACATACCCCGAATAGCACCAAATCGACTTTTCAGGATACTCTTTTTTTACACGCTTTAAAAATTCCACCAGAACACGCTGGTTTTCCGGCTCAAAAGGTTCTCCGCCAAGAAGAGTAAGCCCGTTTATATAATCGGGTTTTAATGCCTCTAAAATTTCGTTTTCCGTTTCCCTTGTGAAAAGGTTTCCATAGTTAAAATCCCAGGTTTCCGGCTGAAAACAACCTTTGCAATGGTGTGTGCAACCCGACACAAAAAGGGAAACCCGAACGCCTATTCCATCGGCAATATCCCATTTTTTTATAGTACAATAATTCATTTTGCTTCCTTCATTTCTTACTAAAAGTAACTATTTCCGCAAATTTTTCCGAGACAGTTAAAAATTAGTGCAGAATGGACGAAACGAAGCGTCAGCAAGCTGACACCAAGCCCGCCGGCGTACGCGGGTACTCCAAGGGTTCGTTTCGTCCATAGTCAATTCATTGACGGTCGGTGCAATTTTTAGTTGTCTTCAAATTATAAATGTAAAACACGTTCCTTAATTTCCTGTGTTCTTCCCTGATTCCAGAACTGTGTTCCGATATATCCGCAGGTACGTCTTGCAACGTTAAGCTTTGTTTCGTCAGTGTTTCCGCAATTAGGGCAAGTCCAGATAAGCTTTCCGTCAGCATCTTCCTTGATTTCAATCTCACCGTCAAAGCCACATTCCTGACAGTAGTCAGACTTTGTGTTAAGCTCTGCGTACATAATGTTATCATAGATGAACTTCATAACATCCAGAACAGCTTCAAGGTTATTCTGCATATTCGGCACTTCAACGTAACTGATTGCACCGCCCGGTGACAACTGCTGGAACTGTGCCTCAAATGCAAGCTTTTCAAAAGCGTTGATTTCTTCTGTTACGTGAACGTGGTAGCTGTTTGTGATATAGTTCTTGTCGGTCACACCCTCAACGATACCAAATCTCTGCTGTAAGCACTTTGAGAACTTATAGGTTGTGCTTTCAAGCGGTGTGCCGTAAAGACTGAAGTCAATATTTTCTTTTTCCTTCCATCTCTTTGTTGCAGCATTCAGATATTCCATAACCTCAATCGCAAATGGCTTTGCAGATTCGTCTGTATGAGATTTTCCTGTCATATACTTAACGCACTCATAAAGACCTGCATAACCCAGAGAAATTGTTGAGTATCCGCCATATAAGAGCTTATCGATTGTTTCGCCCTTTTTAAGTCTTGCAAGAGCACCGTACTGCCAGAGGATTGGTGCTGCGTCAGAGAAAGTTCCCTTTAATCTGTTGTGACGGCACATAAGCGCTGTGTAGCAAATGTCAAGTCTTTCATCAAAAATCTGCCAGAACTTTTCCATATTTCCGCCTGATGAAAGTGCAATATCAACAAGGTTTATGGTAACAACGCCCTGATTAAATCTTCCGTAATACTTCGGCTTACCGTTTTCGTCAACGTAAGGTGTTAAGAAGGAACGGCAACCCATACAGGTGTAACAATGACCCTCGCCGTTTTTGTCTACTTTAAGCTTAAGCATCATTTTTTCTGAAATATAGTCAGGTACCATTCTCTTTGCGGTACATTTAGCCGCAAGCTTTGTTAAGTAGTAGTACTTTGAATCCTCGTGGATATTGTCTTCTTCAAGAACGTAGATAAGCTTCGGGAATGCAGGAGTAATCCATACGCCTGCCTCGTTCTTAACGCCTACAATTCTCTGATTTAACATTTCCTCGATAATCATTGCAAGGTCGTGCTTTGTCTGTTCGTCCTGAGCTTCGCCAAGATACATAAATACTGTAACAAACGGTGCCTGACCGTTGGTTGTCATAAGAGTTACTACCTGATACTGAATCATCTGGCAACCCTTTTTAATTTCGTCACGAAGACGCTTTTCAACAATTTCAACAATCTTTTCTTCTGCCGGTGTTGCGCCGATTGCAGCAATTTCAGCTTCAACTTCTTTTCTGATTTTCTTACGGCTTACGTCAACAAACGGTGCTAAGTGAGTTAATGAAATACTCTGTCCGCCATACTGGCTTGATGCAACCTGTGCAATAATTTGTGTAGAAATATTACAAGCTGTTGAGAAGCTGTGCGGAGTTTCAATCATTGTTCCTGAAATAACTGTTCCGTTCTGAAGCATATCCTCAAGATTAACAAGGTCACAGTTATGCATATGCTGTGCAAAGTAGTCAGCATCGTGGAAGTGGATAAGACCACGCTCATGAGCGTCAACAACCTCCTGCGGAAGAAGGATACGCTTTGTAATATCCTTTGAAACCTCGCCTGCCATGTAGTCACGCTGAACGCTGTTTACTGTCGGGTTCTTGTTTGAGTTTTCCTGCTTAACCTCTTCGTTATTGCACTCGATAAGGCTCAAAATCTGGTTATCGGTTGTGTTTGCAATACGGGCAAGGTTACGGGTGAAACGGTATCTGATATATCTTTTAGCAGTTTCAGGTGCGTTCTGCAGAATGATATGTGTTTCCACAAGCTCCTGAATTTCTTCCACTGAAAGACTGCGGTTCATTTCAGCGCAATGGTCTTCGATAACATTTACAATGTATTCAATTTGTCTTTCCGAAAGCTCTTTCTTCTTTTCTGTGGCATCATTTGCCTTTCTGATAGCTTTTTCAATTTTGGTACGGTCAAAAGTTACTTCTGTACCGTTTCTCTTGATAATCTTCATCTTTTCTCCTCCGTAGTCAGAAAATCCGGTGAAATTTTTATGTAAAAACTCTTTTCTGATTTATTATTTCCTATGTTAACCTTACTTTTTCCATGTATTTTAACCCTTTTCAAAGGGTACGAGTCTATTATACCATATATAGTTATAAATGCAAGCCTTTTTTTCAAAAAAATCAATATATTGTGTATTACATTTTTGTTTCAAACAGTGATTTTTTTATCAAATTTGCAAAAAACGTGATAACGGACAGGGTTTTAGCAGTTTTCTTTTTGCCACAACATCTTGTGGCCCTTTGTGTCATAGTGAAAAAGGGTTGACTTTTTTCATATATATAGTGTAAAATATCAAATGGTGAGTTCGAAACCTTCCTCACCTAAAACAAAACTAAAGGAGCAATTTAATATGAAAACAAAAAAACTTACATTGGCAGCGACCATTGCGGCTTTGTATGTAATACTTACAGGTCTTGCCAAACTCTTAGGAGTTGACTCGGGCGTGATACAGGTTCGATTTTCAGAAGCACTTTGCATTCTGCCCTGCTTTACTCCTGCTGCAGTTCCCGGCCTTTTCATCGGCTGTCTTTTGTCTAACATTTTAGCAGGCGGCATCATATGGGACGTTGTTTTCGGCAGTCTTGCAACACTTTTGGGTGCTTGCGGCACAAGGCTTTTAAGAAAAAACCGTTTCCTTGCGGTTTTACCGCCGATTTTTGCAAACACCATTATAGTCCCGTTTGTTCTTTACTATGCATACGGCATCCCGGGAAGCGTTCCGTATTTTATGCTGACAGTAGGCATCGGGGAAGTTATATCCTGCGGAATTTTAGGGCTTTGCCTTTATTCTTCCGTGAAAAAGGTAAATATTTTTTGAGAAACAAAAAGAAGCAGGTTCACCCGCTTCTTTTTTTATTAAAAGTATATTGTGGTAATAACAACCGTTCTTGTGTCGCCGTTTAATGTAACTTTTATCCCGTTTTCCTTTTCGACTTCTCTGTAAATCTCTTCATAATGTTCCCTCCGTATCTCCTATTGTGTATATTACATTGTAACATTTCAAACGGACTTTGACAATACCCGAAGAAAAGGTTTTTTCTAAAAATTATTGTATTTTATTACATATGGTATACTATGGATGTTTTACTTTTCTATAAAATATTTTGCAGGGTCACGCTGTAATTTATTGGCAGGTGGCTTATTAAATGCTCCAGCTTTTTGCACTTTGCAAGGGCTTCAACCCGCGATTTTTCCTTTGCATATCCTTCAATTTCCGCCACGCAAAGCTCAATTTCGTCAATGTTTTTATGGTCAACAACAGACGCCAGAACTATCATTTTATCGTCAATGTACTTTTTCAAATTATCTATTTCCCTGTTTGCATCGCCAAAGTTCTCCTCTTCAATAAGGCGTGTTATTTTTTCCTCCTTATCGGACATTTCCTCGGTCACGTGGTCTATATGCTTATTAAACAGAACACCGCCGCCGATTAACAGCGCCGCTATCACAACTGCCGCCCAAAAACTTTTCACTTCTTGTCCTCCTCGCCTTTTTTCTGTATATGCAACTGATTTTTATCGTCAAGCATAGCAGAAAAAACCTCATTTAGAGGATATTTCACGTTATCCCTTAACCACTTCATATTCTTGCCTGCTCTTTGAAGCTCATTTTTGTTCACTTCTCCGTCCGATATTAAAAGATACGGCAATCCCTGTGATGCGTCCTTCTTCTTTTCCAAAACACTCAACTGACCGTTCGTTTCCAAAACTGCCGCCTGAACATTCGAAATATCGGGGCAACCTGAAATTCTTAACTGTTCCATAAGGTCGTTTAAGTTAAACCGCAGCTTTTTAAGCTCCTGCTCGTTTATGTGACCGTTATACACAACAATACTCGGCTCACCCGAAACGTATCGGCGCATACGCTTACTTTTTAACGTTACAAAGGACATAACAACCTCCCACACCAAAAGGGTCAATACGGGAACAATCCCCGCCAAAAGCGGTATGTCAATCGCCTGCATCGGCACAGACGCAAGGTCTGAAATCATAATGGCGATTACCAGCTCTGACGGCTGAAGCTCACCAATCTGGCGCTTGCCCATAATCCGCATCGCCACAACGACCAAAAGATATAAAATTAATGTACGTATAACTAAAACAAGCATTTTTCTTCCTCCACGCCTATTTTTACCTTTTTTTACAATATTATTCTTTACTTTATTTGCTTTAAATGGTAAAATAGAGCCAGGTGATTAAAATGAACAGTTATACAAAATTTGCCCATCTTTACGACTCCCTTATGAACAGCGATGTGGACTATGAAAAATGGGCGGACTATATTGAAAATTTGTTTGATAAATACGAAAAGCATCCAAACCTTGTGTGTGACCTTGCCTGCGGAACAGGCAACATAACCCTGCCCTTGTCCCGCCGAGGCTATGAAATGATTGGCGTTGACAGGTCCTTTGATATGCTTTCCATCGCAAGAGAAAAGGCGCAGGATATGGGGCTTGATGCTATGTTTTTGGAACAGGACCTTAAAAACCTTGACTTATACGGCAGTTGCGATGCCTTTTTGTGTATGATTGACGGGTTTAACTATATCCTGAATCCCAACTCACTTTACAAAATTGCAAAACGTATAAAAACCTGTTTTTTAGAGCCTGACGGCATTTTTGTTTTTGACTTATCGAGCCAATATAAGCTTGGAAAGTTTATCGGCAACAATACCTTTGTCCACGATGGTGATGATGTGTTTTACGCTTGGGAAAACAAGTATTATGAGAACACAAAAATGTGTGAAATGTATTTGAATTTCTTTGTGAAATCGGGTAAAGGCTACCAAAGATTTGGTGAACGCCATCTTCAGCACGCATATTCTGAAGATGAAATTAAAAAGATTTTCCTGTCTGCAGGCTTCTCACAGGTGGATAGCTATTCCCCGCTGACATTTGATAAGCCAAAAGAAGACGATATGCGGATTGTATATGTAGCAAGATAAAAAAGAGATGCGAACGCATCTCTTTCGTTTATCCTAATTTTTGCACAATATCATTTGCCGCAACCGCTCCATCTGCCGCTGCCGTCACAATCTGGCGGAGCGGTGTGTTTCGAACATCACCGATTGCATAAACGCCCGCTATATTTGTACGCATATTCTCGTCTGTTATGATATATCCGCTATTGTCCAATGCGAGCTTAGCGCTAACAAGGCTGGTTTCAGGGTTCCTTCCTATTGCAACAAACACCGCCTCGGTATCAACAACGCTTATTTTTGAAGAAAGTGTGTGTCTTAATACCACCGATTTAACCGCACTGTCGCCCTGAATTTTCTCCACAACCTCGTTGGTTTTTATGAGAATTTTCTGCGAATTTCTGACCTTCTCCAAAAGCTTTGCATTGGCACGAAAACCGTCTCGGCGGTGTACCAGATACACCGCACGGCAGAACTTTGAAAGGTAAACTGCATCTTCCAGGGCAGTGTTTCCGCCGCCTACCACCATAACGGTCTTATTCTTAAAGAACGCTCCGTCACAGGTTGCACAGTAAGAAACTCCCGCTCCCTTTAACCGTTCCTCGCCGTCAACGCCCAAAAGTCTTGGGTTTGCGCCTGTTGCAATAACGATGGCTTTTGCACGGTAAGTATTTCTTCGGGTCTTGACCGTCTTCATTTCCTTATCCCAATCGGTTATTTCTTTGACTTTCTCCGAAAGGAATGTTACATCAAACTTTTCTACCTGACTTCGCATTTTCTCCGAAAGCTCCGCTCCCGTTCCCCAAAATCCAAGGTAGTTATCAACCTCATAGGTATAATTCACCTGTCCGCCAATGCCTGTCCCCTCTAATACAAGGGTTTTTAAGTTGGCACGTGCCGTGTAAAGTGCGCAAGAAAGACCGCCCGGTCCTCCGCCTATAATAATTACATCAAAATCCATAACTTTTCCTCCTTACGCCTTCTCCAGAGTAAAGGAAAAGACGGTCTTCATTTCATTCTCGCTGACAGGGTCGCTTGTTACCGTAATTGTCTGGGAATGAAGATTTAAAATATTCTTCACAAAGGAAAGCCCCAGCCCTGCGCCCTGCTTGTCTCTCGTTCGGGACTTGTCCGACTTATAAAATCTGTCAAATATGTGCGGTAAATCATCCCTCGCTATACCTGTACCGTAGTTTGCAAAATCAATACATACCTTTTTGGCGGTTTCCCAAACCCTTATCTCAATAGTGTTTTCAGGATTGCTGAACTTTATGGCGTTATCCAAAAGGTTTATGATAACACGCTTTATGGCGTCAGGGTCGGCAAGAACAAATTCGATTTCGTTCTCAAAACTCACCGAAAGTTCAAGGTTCTTTGCTTCAAGCTTTTGCTCCGCACTTATAATACAACGCCTTATTTCTTCGTTTACGTCAAATTTTTGTACCGACAGCTTATATTCCGGCGAGTTCATCTTTGTCATTTCAAACATCTCGCTTGTGAGCTTTGCAAGA
This sequence comes from Clostridia bacterium, assembly GCA_045658645.1. Lineage (GTDB taxonomy): Bacteria > Bacillota > Clostridia > UBA1381 > UBA1381 > UBA1738. The sequence goes on from JAZOVJ010000011.1 coordinate 7,716, forward strand.
CGTGTGGATTCGTCAAGTACAATCTGCAGGTATTCATTTTCCTTTTCCTTCGGGATTGTTCCGTCTAAAATGCCCTCAACAAACCCCGAAATCGAGGTCATCGGTGTCCTTAATTCGTGGGAAATATCCGAAACGAACCCCGCGCGCATTTCTTCCAGCCGTTCAAGTGAGTCCGCCATATAGTTATAGCTTGAGGCAAGCTGTGCCACCTCGCCTCTTGTATTTACATTCACTCTCTTGTCAAACTTACCCGATGCGATTTCCAAAACCGCACTGTTTATCTCTTTTAACGGTCTTGAAATGTGCCTTGCTTCTGCATATATCAGGATAAGCGATAAAAGCATCGCAATAATCAGGGTTAAAAAAATTGTTGACGAAAATCTTTCAACAGTTGTCGCCCCAACGCCCGGCGGAAAGAAATAGAAAATCCCCCCTATCACCTGGCTTCCCTGTCTTATCGGCATTCCGATTATGTGGCTAAGCTTTCCGCCACGCTCGACTTTTGCCACCTTTGCACTTACGGTTTCCCCTGCCATAACCTTTTGGGCAAACCTGTCAGGTGCAGATAATGTATTATCAGTCGATGCAAAGACTATCCTGTTTCTGTTTTCAACAGATATGTCTGCATTAACCAGCATAGACCAGGACTCAAGAGTCGAGTTATACATCACCATACTCCTTGCGTCAATACCCTCACGGGATATTGAATTGGTCAGGTATTCAATACTTGCCGATGCCTTTTGGGCAGAATAAAACCGTTCATCTTCAACGTATTTGTTCAAAAGCCCAAGCATAGACACGGACACAACCAAAACTGCGAAAAGAACCACCGCAGTTGTTGTCCAGAAGAGTCTGGAAAAAATTGTTTTAAACATTTTAATTCTCTTTCTTTATCTCAAATTTGTAGCCAACACCCCAGACAGTCTTGAGTTGCCAGCCGTCCTCTGCTCCCTCAAGCTTTTCTCGAAGTCTTTTTATATGAACATCAACCGTTCTTGAGTCGCCGAAGTAGTCAAAACCCCAAACCTCCTCTAAAAGCTGTTCTCGTGTGTATACACGGTTCGGGTTAGACGCCAGAAAGTACAAAAGCTCGATTTCCTTTGGTGGTGCATCAACCTGCTCATTTTTGATGTGTAGCTCGTAGTTATCGATATTAATAGAAAGATTTTTAAAGGCAACTTCGCCGTTTTTGCCCTCTTCTTTTGTACCGCTGCGGCGCAAAACCGCCTTTACTCTCGCCAAAAGCTCCTTCGCCTCAAAAGGCTTTGTTATATAGTCATCCGCCCCAAGTTCCAAGCCCAGAACCTTGTCAAAGGTCTCGGATTTTGCTGTCAGCATAATAATCGGGACTGCCGAAGTCTTTCTTATCTCACGGCAGACCTGCCAGCCGTCCGTTCCGGGAAGCATCAGGTCCAAAAGTATAAGGTCCGGCTTTTCTTCACGAAACTTCCAAAGCGCCTCATCGCCTGTGTATGCACAAATAGTTTCAAAGCCCTCTTTTTCCATATAAAGCCTTATAAGCTCAACTATATTCCGTTCGTCATCTACAACTAAAATTTTACTCATAGCACGTTTCTCCTCATTTGAATCTTCCCTCAAGTATTATTTTACCATAATTTTATAAAAAATAAAGACTTTTAACAGAAATTTAACTTTTACACGCCTTTACTATTGCTAAATCCACTGCTTTGTGATACAATTATACGAGAAATTTTGGCGGTTCCCGCCCAAAAGGAGATATTTAATATATGAAACTAGGTATAGTCGGACTTCCAAACGTTGGAAAGTCAACACTTTTTAATGCAATAACACAAGCGGGGGCAGAGTCTGCCAACTATCCGTTCTGTACCATCGAGCCAAACGTTGGTATTGTGGACGTGCCGGACGAAAGAATTGACCGATTAGCAGAAATGTATAACCCGAAAAAAGTTACACGTGCATATATCGAGTTCGTTGATATTGCAGGTCTTGTTAAGGGTGCATCAAAGGGCGAAGGTCTTGGAAACAAATTCCTTTCCCACATTCGTGAGGTAGACGCTATCGTGCACGTTGTACGATGCTTTGAAGACTCAAACATCACTCACGTTGACGGAAGTATTGACCCTCTTCGTGACATTGAAACAATCAGCCTTGAGCTTATCTTCTCTGACGTTGAGATGATTGAACGCCGAATTGACCGTACTAAAAAGGCAATGAAAGGCGACAAGTCTTTAGCAAAAGAACTTGAACTTTTAGAGCGTGTAAAGGCGGCACTTATGGACGGAAAGCCCGCTCGAAGCCTTGACTATTCAGATGATGAGCTTGCCGTTATGAACGAAATTGCACTTATCTCAATGAAGCCTGTTATCTATGCTGCAAACGTAGCAGAAGATGATTTTTCAAAAGGCATTGAAAACAATAAATACGTTAAAATGGTTGAGGACCTTGCAAAATCAGAAAATGCACAGGTTATGCCTGTTTCAGCAAGAATTGAAGAGGAAATTTCACAGCTTGACGCTGACGAAAAGGCAATGTTCTTAGAAGAGCTTGGCATGGCGGAATCAGGTCTTGACCGCTTGATTAAGGCAAGCTATACACTTTTAGGTCTTATCAGCTACTTAACAGCAGGCGAACCTGAAGTACGTGCGTGGACAATCAAGAACGGAACAAAAGCTCCGCAGGCGGCAGGTAAAATCCACTCCGACTTTGAGCGTGGCTTTATCCGTGCCGAAGTTGTGCATTATAATGACCTTATGGCGCTCGGCTCAATGACCGCCGCCAAGGAAAAAGGTCTGGTTCGTTCCGAAGGTAAGGAATATGTTATGAAAGACGGAGATATTGTTCTTTTCAGATTTAATGTTTGATTAACAAAAAAAGATGTGAGAATTCACATCTTTTTTTCTGCGCATTTTGAGTTTGGTATAAGTAAAATTACGCTTGTATAAACAGGGTAATTAAAAAATGCGCAGCACAAGGCCACGCACAAAAACAATGACCTTGTATTGCAACATACTTTTACTTGTAGAAATGATATTTCAAGCCCAACAAGCCTTGGTCATCGTTTTTTACAAACGAATAGTTTGTTGGGCTTAATTTTAACATTCAAAAAAAATAGAAATATCTTTCTACAAATCTAAAAATAAAATAAAAGTATGTTGCATCTACAATATACCATATCTGCAACCTTTTTTCAATAGCTTTTCTCTTTTTCTTTCAAAAATCGTATGACACCTTTCGACAAATCAGGACACAAGATAAAAAAGCCTTCTCCTTGAGGATGATCCCTTCTATGTCTTTCTTTTACAAACCATCTTCAGTCAACTCAAGCACGGGATAGGAAAAATTGTTCAGAATTGCTGAAAGGAACCGTAAGGGTTACCCGACGGCGTACGTACTGTACGCCGAGTGGTTTCTTGAAGCGATTATGGGCAATTTTAACATTCCATGCAAAAAAATGAGAATATTGCGACAATTCACAATATCCTCATTTCCCAGAGCTTACGCCCTGTGTTGTGGTGGTATATATGATAAAAGGGTAAATGATAGCGTGCTTCTTGCACGCTATATCTCCATTTTGCTCGTTTTTTCAGAAAGTATGCAAAAAACTGTTGACTTTTTTAAAAATTACTACTATAATATTTTTAGAATAGATTAGATTAGAATAGAATAGATTAGTTTGGTTTTGAATATGCGACTATTTTGCTTGCCTCAGGACTGGTCTGTTCTGGGACTTTTTAATTTTATAAACCACTTATTTCGGAGGAATAAAAAATGAGTTTTAACGAAAATGATTTCAAGACATACCTGAAAAACTATCCTGACAAGGACGGATTTTTCGGCAAATACGGCGGTGCTTTCATTCATGAAAAGCTTGTGCCTGCATTCCGTGAAGCAGACGATGCCTATGAAGCAATCTGTCACTCTGCACAGTTCATCAACGAGCTTCGCAGAATAAGAAAGGAATTTCAGGGAAGACCAACTCCTGTTTACCACTGCGAAAGACTTTCAAAGATTTTCGGCAACTGCCAGATTTACTTAAAGCGTGAAGACTTAAACCACACAGGCGCACACAAGCTTAATCACTGTATGGGCGAAGGGCTTTTGGCAAAGTATATGGGAAAGAAGAAGCTTATTGCAGAAACCGGCGCCGGTCAGCACGGCGTAGCAATCGCTACCGCTGCTGCATATTTCGGTATGGAATGTGACGTTTATATGGGTGAAGTTGATATTGAAAAGCAACACCCTAACGTTATCAGGATGAAAATGCTTGGTGCGAACGTTATCCCTGTATCTCACGGCTTAAAGACACTGAAGGAAGCAGTTGATGCGGCATTTGAAGCATACCTTAACGAATACAAAGATGCAATTTACTGCATCGGTTCAGCTCTTGGTCCGCATCCGTTCCCGAAGATGGTTCGTGACTTCCAGTCCGTTATCGGCTACGAAGCGCGTGACCAGTTCCTTGAAATGACCGGAATTATGCCGGATGCGATTTGTGCATGTGTTGGCGGCGGTTCAAACTCGCTCGGTATGTTTACGCCGTTCCTTGCAGACCCTGTTGAGATTTACGGCATTGAACCTTTAGGTCGTGGTGACAAGATTGGTGACCACGCCGCTACTATGAAATACGGAACAAAGGGCAGAATTCACGGCTTTGATACATACGTTCTTCAGGACGAAAACGGCGACCCTCTTCCTGTTTATTCAATCGCATCAGGTCTTGACTATCCGGGCGTTGGTCCTGAACACGCACATCTTCGTGACCTGGGCCGTGTTAATTACGAAACCGTATCTGACGAAGAGGCTATGGAGGCATTCTTCCTGTTGTCAAGATATGAGGGTATTATCCCTGCAATCGAAAGCGCCCACGCGGTTGCTTATGCAATCCGCTATGCGAAAGAGCATAAGTCAGGCTCAATCCTTGCCTGCCTTTCAGGACGTGGCGATAAAGACATTGACTACGTTTATGAAAACTATGGTTGCGGCGAAAAGTTCAAACTTGATTATGATGTATAAAACAAAAAACTACCTGATTTCAGGTAGTTTTTTTATTCTCTCACTATTTATTATATATTGCATCACAGGTAAGATTAATTCCAAGTTTTTTGAACATTATCTCGTCTACTTCGGACAGGATAACTGTTGAATGTGCTTCGGCACCCTTTAGCTGTCCAAGTCCCTCAAGCGCCTTCTTTGCGACACTATCGCTTGCCGCACAAATTGACAGGGCAATCAATGTTTCGTCCATATGAATTCTCGGGTTCTTACTTCCCAGGTGATTTGTTTTAAGGTTCTGTACCGGCTCGATAACCTCCGGCGAAATAAGATGCGCACTATCATCAATATCGGCTATCGTCTTCAGTGCATTCAAAAGTGCAGCAGAAGATGCGCCCAAAAGTGAAGATGTCTTTCCTGTAACAATTCGTCCGTCAGTAAGCTGAATTGCGCAGGCCGGCTTTCCTGTCTTCTCCGCCTTTTCGTTAGCCGCCAATGCAACCTCTCGGTCTGCAGGTGTGACTTCTGCCTGCTTCATTATAAGCTCCATTTTGAGAATGGTTTCGTTGTCGCACTTTCCGTTGGTTTTATCCTTTAAAACCTGATAGTATCTGCGGATAATCTCGGCTTTTGATGCACGGCTTACAACTTCGTCCGAAGTGATGCAGTTTCCTGCCATATTAACACCCATATCGGTAGGTGATTTGTATGGGCTTTCGCCCAAAATCTTCTCAAACATAGCGTTAAGAACAGGGAAAACCTCAATGTCACGGTTATAGTTTACGGTTGTTTCGCCGTAAGCTTCAAGATGGAACGGGTCAATCATATTAACATCATTCAAGTCAACTGTCGCCGCCTCATAAGCAAGGTTAACATCATGTTTTAATGGCAGGTTCCATACAGGGAATGTTTCAAACTTTGCATATCCCGCTTTTATGCCACGCTTATTTTCGTGATAAAGCTGGGAAAGGCAGGTCGCCATTTTTCCGCTCCCCGGCCCCGGCGCCGTTACCACAACAATAGGCTTTTTGGTTTCAACAAACTCGTTCTTTCCAAATCCGTTATCGCTTACGATATGCTCAATGTTTGACGGATAGCCCTCGATGCAGTAGTGCTTATATACACGAATTCCCATATTTTCAAGGCGTTTTTTGAACACGTCAACCGCCGCCTGACCCTTGTACTTTGTTATAACAACGCTTTCTGCCAAAAGCCCAAGGTCACGGAACGCATTAATCAGGCGGATTGTATCTAAATCATAGGTAATGTTATAGTCGCTTCGTACTTTGTTTTTAACAATATCGCTGGCGCTTATTACGATAAGGATTTCCAGCTTGTCCTTCATCTGCATAAGCATTTTAATTTTACTGTCCGGCTGAAATCCCGGCAAAACTCGGGAAGCGTGGTAGTCGTCAAAAAGCTTGCCTCCAAGCTCCAGATATAGCTTGTCGCCAAACTCACACACTCTCTCACGAATGTGTTCAGACTGCAGTCTTATATATTTGTCGTTGTCAAAACCAACTTTTATTCCCATTATATTTGCCTCTTTCCGCCTTAAAATTCCAACGTCTATTATTATACCATAAACTCACCCCAAAAACAACACCCATTTTATTTATTTTTCTTTCTTTAATAAAAAACCTCTTTGGATTTTTCCAAAAGAGGTTTCTTTTTTACAAAAACTCACGTATGTCAACGGCAAGCTTTTCTTCAAGATTAATAAGGCGCTTTGCGATGTCTTTTGACACCTCGTCTGCCGCTTCGTATTTGTTGAGATACTTATTTAAGGACTTCACACCCATATTGCATCCGTCTGTCATAAGGTCTGCAACAGTTTCGTCCGATGCGTCCATTGAAATTTTCATATTGGTCTTCATCCAACTCATTCCCTTGGCAATCGCCGCCGGTTCTTTCCCGTCATCCTTATACTTTAACAATAGCTCCTGTATCTCGCTGTCTAACTTGTCATGTTCGTTTTTGCATCGTATAAGAAGTTTTTTTAATCTCTCGTCACCCGCATACTTCACCACGTCATCAATTGACGAAATCCCCATTTTCACTCCTGCATCACACTCACGAAGCAGCTTGATTGTGTCCTGCTCTACCATAATAATCCATCCTTTCACTTGATATATGATAAGTTTTCCACAGAAATTCGGGATTATGCATT
>JAZOVJ010000012.1:0-13860 GCA_045658645.1 Clostridia bacterium
AATGATTTATTATACAAAAAAACGAGTGGAAAATCCACTCGTTTTTTATGCGTTATTTTTTGTATAGTTCAAAAGTCCGCCGGCATAAATCATTTCTTTCTGTCTTTCAGAAAGCGATACATTTGCCACAAAATCAAAGCCTTTTGTCTTGTTTGTAACAGTAATACTGTCCCCTGCCTTAAGCTGACCTGCAACGTCACGGATTACAATTTCATCACCCTGACTAATCTTGTCATAGTCCGCCTCGTCCGCAAAAGTCAATGGCACTATACCTGCATTTATAAGGTTTGCCATATGAATTCTCGCAAATGACTTTGTTATAACCGCCTTAACACCAAGGTATAGCGGCGCTAATGCCGCATGCTCACGTGAAGAACCCTGTCCGTAGTTTGAACCGCCGATAATGATAGATTTGCCCATTTCCAAAGCTCTGTCGTGGAAATGCTCGTCACAAACCGCAAAGCAGTACTCTGAAATCTTTGGAATATTCGAACGAAGCGGCAAAATCTTTGCGCCTGCCGGCATAATGTGGTCAGTTGTAATGTTATCACCAACCTTCAAGCTTACGCCCGCCTCGATGTTTTCACAAAGAGGTTGTGATACAGGAAACGGTTTGATGTTCGGGCCGCGAAGCACTTCTACGGTATCCATCTTTTCTGCTTCAATTGGCGGAACTATCATATTATCATTTATCTTGAATAGCTCCGGTAGTTTAAATTCCGGCATTTCGCCGATTTCTCTCGGGTCTGTTAAATATCCGTTAATCGCAGAAATTGCTGCCATTTCCGGTGATACAAGATAAATCTGTCCGTCCTTTGTACCTGACCTTCCCTCGAAGTTTCTGTTAAATGTTCGAAGAGAAATACCCTTTGAGTTTGGTGACTGTCCCATACCGATACAAGGTCCGCAGGCGCTCTCCAAAATTCTTGCACCTGCATCAATCAGGATTGAAAGTGCGCCGTTTTCTGCAAGCATATTTAGAACTTGCTTTGAACCCGGTGCTATTGACAATGACACATCAGGATGTACTGTCTTACCCTTAAGTATGTGTGCCACCTTAAGCATATCAAGAAGTGATGAATTTGTGCAAGAACCGATGCAAACCTGGTCAATCTTCATATTGCCTATTTCCGCAACACTCTTTACATTATCCGGCGAATGCGGGCAAGCAGCAAGCGGTACAAGTTCTGATAAGTTTATATCTACAAATTCATCGTATACTGCATCTTCATCTGCTGATAGCGGTGTATAGTCATCTTCTCTTCCCTGTGCCTTCAAGAACACCCTTGTCGTTTCATCTGACGGGAAGATTGATGTTGTTGCGCCAAGCTCCGCTCCCATATTTGTTATTGTAGCTCTTTCAGGTACAGACAAAGTCTTAACTCCCTCGCCGCAGTATTCGATAACCTTTCCAACGCCGCCTTTTACTGAAAGTCTTTTTAAAACTTCTAAGATTACGTCTTTTGCACTAACCCAAGGTGACAACTTACCTGTTAAATTTACCTTTACAATTTTAGGGCAAGTAATGTAATAAGTTCCGCCGCCCATCGCAACCGCAACGTCCATACCGCCTGCACCGATTGCAATCATACCAATTCCGCCACCTGTCGGTGTATGGCTGTCAGAACCGATTAGAGTCTTACCTGGAATACCAAATCTCTCAAGATGTACCTGGTGACAGATGCCGTTACCCGGTCTTGAAAAATAAATACCGTGCTTTTTACAAACACTTCCTATGAATCTATGGTCGTCAGCATTTTCAAAGCCTGACTGTAATGTATTGTGGTCAATATATGCCACACTTTTTTCTGTTTTAACTCTCGGTACGCCCATAGCCTCAAATTCAAGATACGCCATTGTCCCTGTTGCGTCCTGAGTTAAAGTCTGGTCAATTTTAATACCGATTTCGCTACCTCTTATCATTTCACCTTCAACAAGATGAGCTGATAAGATTTTTTCGGTTAATGTTAATCCCATTTTTATGCTCCTCCATTTTGATATACGTAAATTTTATACTTTTTAGCGTCTTTTGTCAATAGAACAGCCTACCAAAATCACAAAAAAATCCCTTTTTCATAATATAAAACAGAACTTGAAGAAGGGAGATGATTTTTTGTCACCGGTTTTTGCTATTGTTTTTGTACTTTTTATATTCTTTATCCTCATCTGCCTTGAAAGTATTTTAAGGGAAAGAGTTTCATATATCATTGCAAATCTCAACGAAGACGAAGAAGTTATAGAGTCACGAATACGTGAAACTATTTTCAAAAACCCAAAATCAGAAATCATAATACTATGTACACCTAAAAATCCCGACACCATTACAATTTTAACGAAACTTGAAGAGGAATTTCCACAACTTCATATATTAAAATAAGCCGACAAAAATCTGTCGGCTTATTCTTATACTTCCATTATGATTGGCATAATCATAGGGCTTCTTTTTGTTGTGTCGTAAATATATCTGTAAACATTATTTTTAACTGAATTTTTAATAGTTGCCCAATCGTGTGAACGGTTACAGCTTTCAATGCTTTCTCTTGCAACCTCTTTGATTTTTATCATTAAATCTTCGGATTCTCGTACATAAACAAACCCTCTTGAGATTATATCCGGTCCCGAAACAATATGTCCTGTTTCTCCTGATACAGTAACAACCACAATAATAAGTCCGTCCTGTGCCAGAAGCTTTCTGTCACGAAGTACGATATTTCCAACATCGCCTACACCAAGACCGTCAACAAGAATCTTACCCGCAGTGATATTGCCTGTAATCTTTGCAGACTTCTGGTCCAATTCAAGAACACTTCCATTCTGAAGAATAAATGTATCTTCAATCCCCATTTTTTTTGCCAAGTCAGCGTGTAGCATCAAATGTCTGTGTTCACCGTGAACAGGAATAAAGTATTTTGGTTTGGTAAGTGCAAGAATCATTTTAAGTTCTTCCTGACAGGCATGTCCTGAAACGTGAACATCTGCAAGAGATTTGTAAATGACCTCCGCTCCGATTTTAAACAGTTCATTTATGACGTTTGAAACGCTTTTTTCATTTCCCGGAATAGGTGTTGCAGAAATGATGATAAGGTCATCCTTTGTTACTTCAACCTTTCTGTGGTCCGAAAACGCCATACGTGTAAGCGCACTCATCGGCTCGCCCTGTGATCCTGTTGTTATAATAACTATTTTCTCCGGCGGATACTTGCCTATATTATCAAGGTTTATTAAAACACCTTCAGGGATTTTCATATATCCTAAAAGGATTGAAAGCTCTACGATGTTTTCCATACTTCTGCCGGAAACTGCTACTTTTCTTCCATTTTCCACGGCTGCATTAATAATTTGCTGAACTCTATGCACGTTTGATGCAAATGTAGCAACTATTATTCGCTTTTTGCAATTCTTAAAGATGTCATAGAACTTATCACCAACGCTTCGTTCACTCATTGCATATCCCGGACGCTCAACATTTGTACTGTCCGACATAAGAGCAAGAACGCCCTCATTACCAAGCTCACCAAGACGTGCAATATCAATCATTTCACCAACAATCGGTGTTGGGTCAATCTTGAAATCGCCCATATGGATGATAGTTCCTGCAGGCGTTTTTATAGCAAGCGCACAAGAGTCTGCAATAGAATGGTTTGTCCGCACAAATTCTACTGTAATACAGTTACTGCATTTTACACACTCGCCCGCTTTTGTGCGCACAAGCTTTACCTTTGAAACCATATTATGTTCTTTAAGCTTATGCTCAACAAGACCCAAAGTAAGCCTTGTTCCGTAAACAGGTACATTTACCTGTCGCAAGAAGTACGGCAGTCCGCCTATGTGGTCCTCATGACCGTGAGTAAGAAAAATACCCTTTAGCTTCTGCCTGTTCTTTTCCACATACGAAATGTCATTTATAACCAAGTCAACACCCGGCATATCGTCATCAGGGAATGCCATTCCGCAGTCTACCATTATCATCTCGTTTCCGTACTCGATGAGGGTCATATTCTTTCCGATTTCATCAAGACCCCCCAATGGTATAATTCTTAATTTACTTTTTTTTGTCACTATTTTACCTCCGTTATTATTTCCGTACACAACAATTATAGTTATTATACCACATTTTATGTGATTTAGTCAATATTTTTCCTACTTTTGCTAAAAGCTAAATCCTTACTATTTTCCCTTTAATACCATAGAAATCACTTCCGCTATTCGCTCGCCACCACGAATTGCTTCTTCTATCGTATTTCCGTTAGAGCCAACCTCCACGATTAACGAACCTAATGTCAGATGTTCATTAAACCGTTCCTTTCGTAAATCAATAGGACGCATAAGTGAAGGATAAACTTCTATTGCTTTTGCCTGTATTTTTGATGCAAGCTTAAAATTTTCCTGCCAGTTGTCATGGATAAGATTTGTATTTGTTCCCACTACAAGCATAATCTGCGCCGTCTTTTCACCGTTTATATCTGTCACAAGCTTCACCTTTGTCCCATCATCACGGGTTATGCCGTCACGGTGAACATCTAAAACCACCTTTATTCCGCCGTTTGCATTGAGATTTTTTCTTATGGTCGCCTCTGCACTTTGATATGATGCATTATATGACGGGTAATCGTGAACTGTTTTGTCATGAATAGTATTAATTCCATTTTTTATAAAAACTTCTTTCATAGCATTTCCAATAGCTGTCATATTCTTTGTTTCATCAAGATTTCTGTCAGGTGCACCCTTGTTATATTTTTCCTCGCTATAGCTTTCTGTAGTATGTGTATGCATTATGAGAATTTGAGGTCCTTTATCATCCAGCCCAAAAGCTAACGGCGAGTTTAAATATTCACGTGGATTTATTTCATATTCTGTGGCATTTGACACTTTAAACCCCTTGTCTATTGTTAGACTTTCTGAACTTAAAATTTGTTCCTCCTGTTTTACGATTTCTTCCTGTTTTTCTTCTGTTTTCGGTTTCGGTTTTTCATCTAAAACAAAAAAGCGCTGAAGTATTTTTTCTGCACGACTTTTCTTCTCTTTCGGCTTTTCTTTCTCTTTGCTTACAGGTACTATTTCTGTGTTTATTATGTTTTCATATTCGGAAAATGCATTTATACTGATGTTTTTCTTTAAAATAAGGCAAATTATTGCCAGCAATATTATCATTAGAATAAGAAAAAACATTTTTAAAATTTTTTCCCTCGTTATTACTATCATTCTTGTCCCTTTTATCAAAATCAAACCCTCCGGAATGTGTCAGAAAAAAGTTTTGTCCATCTATAAATAATACTTAATTTTACGCTCTTTTATTCCGTAATTTTTTTACATAAAAAAACTTTAACTTTTTCCATAAAAACTATTGATTTTTGCAAAAATGTATGATATAATACACAAGTTAAATTATGGGTGGTCCTCTGCCTTGGTCGGCACGAACATCTGAATAAACAAAGGAGGGCTCAATGATGAACGCAAATGAAATCATTAACGCTTTGACAAAAGACCAAATCAGAACAGACCTACCTGAACTTGTAGTTGGTAACAACGTAAAGGTTTATCAGAAGGTTGTAGAAGGTAATCGTACAAGAACTCAGATGTTTGAAGGTACAATTATCAAGAAGCAGGGCAGCGGAATCGGCGCTACTTTCACTGTAAGAAGACTTTCATACGGTGTTGGTGTTGAAAAGACATGGCCGGTTAACTCACCTATCATTGAAAAGATTGAAAATGTCAGAAAAGGTCGCGTTAGACGTGCAAGACTATTCTATCTTCGTGACAGAGTTGGTAAGGCTGCTAAGGTTAAGGAAAGAATCTAAGTTCTTTCTTCGCAAATTAAGTTTAAGGGGGCATTTATGTGTCCCTTTTTGCTTGTTTGTTGATTTTATTTTGTGCTATGTTATAATTTAAATACAGCTAAATGTTTTAATCATATATGAGGTGTTGAAATGACAGATAATAACGAAAATCAGGAATTAAATTCGGTAAAGGAAACAAATAGTAATTTTAACCTGTTAAAAGAGGTTTGGGAATGGTTCTATACCATTGTTATTGCTCTTTTAGTTGTTATAGTTATAAAAGGATATATATTTGATATAGTAAGAGTTGACGGTCCTTCTATGAACCCTACACTTGTCCACAATGACAGACTTTTTATATCAAAGCTTAACTACAAGCCTTCAGCCGGTGATATTGTTATTCTTGACTCTGCATATAAAAACAGAGAAGCATACTATGAAGAATACGAAGAAGAAACAGGCAAGAATCTTAATGCTGCTTCAAAACTTTTTATGTATTTTAAGTTGCCCGAAGAATTAAAGCACAGATATTATGTGAAACGTATAATCGGAATGCCGGGCGATACAGTAGATATTCGTGGCGGTCTTGTATATGTGAATGGTGCTGAACTTTACGAGCCGTATTATGACGGCATTACACGAATAACCGACTATGGTGTTTCCTACCCTGTTACTGTTGAAGAAGGTCACGTATTCGTTATGGGAGATAACCGCGGAAACAGTACTGATTCAAGAGTATCTTCACTTGGTCAGGTGCCTATAAAGGCGTTGGAAGGAAAATCACAGTTCAGAATTTGGCCATTTAGTGCTTTTGGTAAGACGGAATAATTTTATTCCGTCTCAAATTTTTATTGAGGTGAATTATGCAAAACTTACAGTGGTATCCGGGACATATGGCGAAGACCCGCCGTATGATTGAAGAAAATCTTAAGAATATTGATGTAGTTGTCGAAATTCTTGATGCAAGAATTCCTTTTTCCGGAAGAAATCCAAACTTTGATGACATTATTATAAATAAACCAAGACTTGTTGTTATGAACAAGTATGACCTTGCTGATACTTCCATTACAGACAGGTGGACTGAATGGTATCAGAAGCAGGGTATCAGGGTTATACCGATAAGCTGTGCTACAGGTCAAGGTGTCAACAAGATTGCACCGGCAGCACGTGAACTTATTAAGGAAAAGATCGAAAAGGCAAATGCCGCAGGAAGAAATATTGGCGTTAAAATTATGATGGTCGGTATTCCCAATGTCGGAAAATCCACACTGATTAACTGTCTTTCAAAAAAAGCGAGTGCAAAAACAGGTGACCGCCCCGGAGTTACACGAGCAAAGCAGTGGATACGCCTTGCAAACGGGCTTGAACTTTTGGATACACCGGGAATTTTGCCTCCAAAATTCGAAGACCAGAAAGTTGCCGTAAACCTTGCGTATACAGGTGCTATTCGTGACGAAATTATGGAGGTTGAGCTTTTAGCTTATTCACTGCTTGAGTATTTAAGGGATAATTACAGTCAAAATCTTTGTGAAAGATACAAGCTTGACGATATAGACGGTCTTGCAGGTCACGAAATTTTAGAGCTTATCGGCAGAAAACGCGGATGTGTTATTTCCGGTGGTGAAATTGACACAGAGCGTGCAGCAAATATTCTTCTCGATGAACTGCGAGGTTGCAAAATAGGAAAAATAACCTTTGAAAAACCGGAGTTGGTATAGTGAAAAACAGCATAAAAAAGCACGTTGCTTTCTATTTATTACTAATTGGAATTGTTGTTTTTATATTTATTTCACAAAACAACAAAACACGTATGCATACAGCAACTTTTACGGACTATCTTGATACAGTTTGTGATATAGCCGTGATTTCAAAAACCGATAAGCTTCTTTCTGTTTGCGAAGAGTATCTGAAATTTTGCGAAAGCGAATTTTCCGCAGAAGATAAGAACTCTACCCTGTTCAAGCTCAACACAGGCGATGGTATAAAAGTTTCTGAAGACCTCCAGGCTGTAATCTCCTCGGGAAACGAGTTTTCCAAAAAACATCCCGAATACTTTTCTATATATTTAGATAGACTTGTCAAGCTTTGGGATATATCCGAAAATCCCGACACAGTCCCGTCAAAAGAAGCTATTGAAGTTGCAAAAGCTTCTTTTGACATAAATCTGGGTGCAATAGCAAAAGGCTATATAACAGACAGACTAAAGGAAAAACTTCGGGATGAAGGCGTTGATTCTGCCCTGATAAATCTTGGAGGCAATACCTACGCTATGGGCAAAAAACTAACCGGCGAGAACTGGAAAATAGGCATTCAAAGTCCTAAAGATGAAAGTTCTGTCATAGGTTATATCACTGCCGAAAACCTTGCAGTAGTAACCTCGGGCGATTACCAGCGGTATGTAAAAATTAACGGCAAGCGTTATCATCATATTTTAGACCCAATAACCGGTTATCCCGCAGATGGCGGTGTTCACTCCGTTACCGTTATTTGCGAAAGTGCAGAACTTGCAGACGTTCTTTCCACTGCCGCTTTTGTAGCAGGAGTTGATGCCGGGCATACACTTTTGGAAAGTTATGGCGCTATGGGTATTTTTATAACCGAAGACACAGTTTATTTTTCAAAGTCTCTCGAAAACATTTTTAAGCAGATGGATTTCTCTTATAAGTACAAGTTTTTGTATTAAAAAAATAGATGCACTTCGCATCTATTTTTTATGCTTATTTTTCAAGATTATGTATCTTGTCTATTCTGTTCTGATGTCTTCCACCCTCAAATTCTGCCCCAAGCCACGCGTCTACAATCATAAAAGCAAGCTCACGACCTGTAACACGTCCGCCAAGGCAAATGATGTTTGAATTATTGTGCTGTTTTGTCATTTTTGCAGAATAAACATCGCTGCAAAGGGCAGCACGAACTCCGTCAATCTTGTTTGCCGCAATAGATATACCAATACCTGTTCCGCAAATCAAAATACCGTTTTCGCATTCGCCTGCAACAACTGCCTTGCCTACTTTCTCGGCAATGTCAGGATAGTCCACGCTATTTTCATCGTAGCAACCAAAATCTTTAAATTCAACACCAATTTCTTTCAGGTGATTCATAATATGTCCTTTAAGTTCAAATCCACCGTGATCACAACCAATTGCAAGCATTATTTTGCCTCCCTTTCTTCCGCTTCACGCTCCGCCTGAGATTTTCTCAAGTATTGCGGTGCAAGTTCTCCATAACTTATTGTTTCTTTATTTTTTGCCGCTTCTGCAACACAGGCCGCTCTACTCGTACAAGCAAGCTGTGGTGCAAAAAATGCCAACTCACCTAATGTATATTTTATCTTGTCACGGAACACTGCCACTCCGTCACCTAAAAATACTACCTTTTCTCCCATTTTCAAAAGCTGGTCAAGACAATCCTCAAGGCTTATAGCTCTTGGTTCTTCAATGACTTTTAATACGCCTTTTTCCCATTTATAAAATGCGTTATATACCTGTTCTCGTCTTGCATCCATAATAGGCGCTATTATGTGTGGGCAATATGGCAGGTTATAGGCTAATGCCTCAAGGGTATTGACGCTACATACCGGCTTTTCTACTGCATGTGCAAGACCTTTTATGGTTGTTACTCCAATTCGCAGTCCTGTAAATGAACCCGGTCCTGAAGCCACAGCAAAAACGTCAATATCGAAAGGGGTTAATTCACTTTTTTTAAATACCTCATCTATCATAGGCAGCAGAGTCTGTGAATGGGTCAGCTTATTATTAAGTACGCACTCGCACACAAGCTTATTGTCATCTACAATAGCCGCTGATGCAACATTTGATGAGGTGTCTACCGCTAAAATTCTCATTATTCCCCTCGCTTTTCAATAGTAATTTCACGAAAATCTGTATGCACATCAAGGTTTTTTGAGATTGTAACGTCATATCGATTTTCCGGCAAAATCTCCAGAATCAGTTGTGGCCATTCAATAATTGAAACGCCGTCACCATAAACATACTCCTCATAACCTATTTCATACATTTCCTCAGGGTCTGCTATTCTATAAACGTCAAAGTGATAAACCGGAAGCTTTCCGTTATAACAATTTACAACAGTAAAAGTAGGACTCTGAACATATTCTGCAACACCCAGTCCCTTTGAAAGTCCACCTGCAAAAGCAGTTTTACCAACGCCCAAATCACCCCAAAGACATACAACGTCTCCGGGCTTTAAGGTTTTAGCAAAAGCAGATGCAATATTTGCAGTTTCTCTTACACTATTGGATTTATAAATCATACCATCACCCATACATTTTACTCAATAGTAAAACAAGGCTATACCATATACGGCATAGCCAAAATTCTACAAATATAACTTTTAACTATTATTTGCTTTCAAAATAAGCCTTATCGTCATGAACCTTGCGAAGCAACATATCAAGACGCTTTTCAAGATCGTTAAGAATATCGTCAGCATACTGGTCACAGTCAGTCTTGATTTCCATAGCCTTTGTCTGTGCATCGTTAACCATCTGGTTTGCCTGTTCAACAGCCTGCTTTGTAATCTCGTGCTCATCAATCATCTGAACAACCTTTTCTTCAGCGTTCTTAATCATAGTTTCGCTACGAGTCTGAGCTTCAGAAAGAATTCTTTCTCTTTCTTCCTTTACCCATTTTGCTTCCTTAACTTCGTCAGGGAAAACAAGACGCATTTCCTGAATGTAGTCAAGAAGGTCTTCTTTGTCAACGACAATCTTGCCGCTTAGCGGAACTACTGTCGCCTTGTCAATAGTTTCTTCCATCATGTCGATGATTTCCATAATTTCCATCTTAAAAAACTCCCTTTTTTTTATTTATCTTTTATTTTCAAAATAACATTATGCGGAACCAGACCATCCAGTTCACCGTTATATTTTGCAACATCTTTAACCATACTTGAGCTGATGTATGAATACTTTGAGTCAGTCATCATAAACATTGTCTCATATTCCGGATTAAGTGCCTTATTCAAAAGTGCCATTTGGAACTCATATTCAAAATCCGCAACAGTTCTAAGCCCTTTTACAATAACCGTTGCACCATTTTGTTTTGCAAAGTCAACCAAAAGGCCACTGAAAACGTCACAACTAACATTAGGAATATTTTTTATGTTCTCATCAATCATTTCTTTTCTTTCAAGAGATGAAAACATTGGCTTTTTACTTGAGTTATCAAGTACTCCGATGATAACCCTATCATATAGCCTTGACGCACGCCTTATAATGTCCAGATGACCGTTTGTAATCGGGTCAAAACTACCGGGGTATACAGCAATTCTCAAGTGAATCACCCCTTTTCATATACTGTAACAAAGCTTCTTCCGTATTTTCTTTGTTTTAAAATGTTAAGCCCCTGAAAATCGCTATGTTCATCACAAAAGTCGCTCTCCAAAACAATGATACCACCATCTTTAAGCAGATTGTTTTCTACTATCCCATCTATTATAGGTGCAATAAAACCTCTGTTATACGGAGGGTCAAGGAAAATCACTGAATACTTGTCCTTTGTAGTTTTAATGAAATTCAAAGCATCACAATTTAAAACCTTTACATTTTGAAATTCCAAAGCGTCCTTATTTTTATTTATAACCGCAATGGAATTTTTATCAATGTCAACTACTGTGCCACCTTCTGCACCACGACTCATAGCTTCAAATGTCAAAGCGCCGCTTCCGCCAAAAAGATCCAGAACGTCAGCCTCAGGAATAAAATCCTGAATAAGATTGAACATTGATTCTTTAACTCTGTCAGTAGTTGGTCGGATATCCTGACCGCTAAAATCAAAAAGTTTATGTCCCCTTTTGCTTCCGGCAATAATTCTCATACTATCCTCCATACTACTCTTTATATTGTAACTTATATTATTGAAAAGGTCAACAATTTTTGTCAATTTTTTTTAACTTTTACTAATTTTATATAAAATACTCAAAAAATCAATTTAATACTATTTCGGAAGGCAACATTTTATCTACTCTTTTAGTAAGCTCGCCTGCCTCAGTTTCAGTAAGTATACACCTTCCACTCAAAATGTCCGCCGCCGCTTTTTGTGCCTCTTCAAGAATTTTTGCATCAGTAAAAAGATTTGCAACTTTAAGGTCCGGTAAGCCGTGCTGACGTGTACCAAAAAAATCCCCGGGGCCACGAAGTTTTAAATCCTGCTCGGATATGTAAAATCCGTCATTTGATGCACATAATGTTTCCATTCTCTTTTTTGTAACATCGCTTGAGCTTTTTGGGAACATTATGCAGAATGCTTCCTCCTGTCCTCTTCCCACTCGACCTCTTAACTGATGTAGCGTGGAAAGTCCGAAACGCTCTGCATTTTCAATAATCATAATGTTACTGTTAGGGACATTTACCCCTACTTCAATTACGGTTGTTGACACTAAAATCTGTATCTTGTTTTCCACAAAATCCTGCATTACCAGTTCTTTTTCCTGTGGCTTCATTCTGCCGTGAATAATGCCAACCGAAAGATGCGGAAAAATCATTTTTAATCGTTTATAGATGTCTTCTGCATTTGCAAGGTCAGACTTTTCACTTTCCTCAATCAAAGGGCATACCACATAGGCTTGTGAGCCGTTTTTTATGTGCTTGTCTAAAAAAGCATAAATTCGTTTTCGCATATCTTCGCCCACAGCATATGTTTTAACAGGCTTTCTTCCGGGTGGAAGCTCGTCTATTATTGAAACATCCAAATCGCCATATAATATCAATGAAAGCGTTCTTGGTATTGGCGTTGCAGTCATAATAAGCGTGTTGGGATTTTCACCTTTTGAGGTCAGTCTTGCTCTTTGAGAGACCCCAAACCTGTGTTGCTCATCAGCAACAACAAACCCTAAATTTTTGTATTCAACGGCCTTTTGAATAATGGCGTTAGTTCCTATAATAACGTCATATTTTCCGTCTTTTATCTCTTGGTAAATTACCTTTTTATTTTTTGTACTGCTTGTCAGCAACACGCATTTAATATTGCTGTTCTTAAAAAATTCTGTGAATGTATTAAAGTGTTGTGTTGCAAGAATTTCAGTAGGCGCCATTATTGCCGACTGGTATCCGTTTTTCGCCGCAACGTACATTCCGCAAGCTGCCACAACGGTTTTGCCCGAGCCTACATCCCCCTGAACAAGCCTGTTCATTGGTGTTCTTGAACTGAAATTTTCGCATATTTCATTAATCACACGAACCTGAGCACCTGTCAATTTATACGGCAAAGAATTAATAAACTCCTTTGCACACTCTGTATCCTCAAAAGGTGTTCTTTCGCACTTCTCATTCTCAGTTCTCTTTCCGGAAAGTGCAAGTTGCAGGAACAAAAGTTCTTCAAAAACAAATCTTTTTCTTGCAACAGAATAGCTTTCAAAATCCGCAGGAAAATGAATATTCTTCATTGCAAAGTTTATATCGCATATATCATATTTTTCGCAAATTGACTTTGGTATATATTCCGAAAAGCTTCCGCAGGTTTTCATTGCCTCTTCAACAAGACCTGCAATAACCTTTTGGCTTATGTTGCCGAACAATGGATATACCGGTACAATTTTACCGATAAATCTTTGGTTTTCTGCCTTTTCGTAAATAGGATTTAAAAGTTCTCTTTTCCCTCTTGAAATCGCAATTTTCCCATAAAAAAGAACTTCTTCTCCTGACCTGAATGCATTTTTAACAAATCTGTTGTTATACCATACAACATTCATAGCACCCGAATCGTCAAAAATCACCATAGAGTATATACTAAAGTTCTTTTTTATCCTTGTTTCACGAACAGGTGAATAAACTTTTGCTTTTATACACACAAAATCCCCAACGGGACAGTCAGTGATTTCAAAAAACTTTGTTCTGTCTTCGTGTCCCCTCGGTAGGTAATACAAAAGGTCCTCTGCGGTTTTAATTCCTTTTTTCGCAAAGGACCTTGCTCTTTCCGGCCCAACTCCGTATAGTTTTTCTATACCAATCATTTTATTTTATTCAACCGAGATAATATAGTAATAAAGCGGTTGACCTCCGTATTTTACTGATACCTCAACTTCGTCAAGCTTTTCTTCAAGAATTTCAGCGGCTTTTTCTGCA
>JAZOVJ010000013.1:0-3091 GCA_045658645.1 Clostridia bacterium
ATGAGGCAAAGGCTCAATATTATCAGGATAAAGAAAAGAAAAATGCCTCACATACAGATGACAAAGGTTACGTCTATGTGAAAACAGGCATACTTGAAATTGATGCGATGATTTCTATTCTGAAAGAAAATTATAATGGGATATATCGTGTAGACTTAGATACAGACGAGGCGCATCGTATTTTAATGCCTGCCTATCTTGGTTATAATGAAAATGAAGAACATTTTTCTAACCTTTTAACTAAGTATATAGATGATTCTGTTGCACCCGAGTTCCACAGAGCAATTATGAACTTTTTGAATTATGAGGCTTTGAAAAGACAGCTTTTGGAAGGTAATACCCCCAGAATTACATATAAAAAGACTAACGGAGAAATTGTAATCCTTAGTATTTATAAGTTAAGTGATGCAGAAAATTCTGTAAATAATACACTTTGGGTTTTTGCCAGAGATCAAAAGATTGCTTGACAAAGTCAGTTCATTGTGGTAAACCTATCTGAGTTTAATATTTAGCAAAATCGGTGAAAGCCGGTGACGCAAAGCAAAGAGGCTAAGGTTTTAAACTATGCCAGTCCAGCTGCAATGATACAAAGTCGGGATGTAGACTTTTGATTGTTGCAGCTATTTTTGTTTTTTATATGAAAACAGCACCTTATAAGTTATATCGTAATAATATAAAATAAATGAGGGATGAAAAATGATTAAGAAAATTTTTGGAAATTTAATTGACTTTTTATCAGGCTTAAAAAACCAGACGAACGAAAAGATTCTTCTTAATAGTATAAAAAAGGGATTAAAGAATAAAGAGTTCAAAATACATCTGCAATTCATAGTTGATAACAAAACCAAGAAAATTGTATCAAGCGAGGCTTTGTCTAGATGGGAAACACCAGAGGGCGAAGTTATTATGCCGGGGAAATATATAGGTTTAATGGAAAAATCCGGATTAATAACTAAGTTCGACTACTATATGTTTGAAAGTGTTTGTGATAAACTAAGTCAGTGGTCCAAAACAGATTTTAAAGAGCTTACAATATCTTGTAACTTTACGCGAATCACTATATCCGAAAAGGATTTTGTTACAAAAATAAAAAATATCGCAGATAAGTATGAGTTTGACAGAAGCAAACTTATAATGGAAATAACCGAAGATTCTATCGAAAAAAATTTGGATGTTGCAAGGAATAATATCATAAGGGCGAAAGAATTGGGATTCTATATTGCCTTGGACGATATAGGCAGTGGTTATACATCTTTGATAAGTTTATTAGAATATCCGATTGATATGGTAAAGATTGATAGAGAAGTTCTTCTGCTCACTGAAAAAGAAAGCGGAAAAAAACTATTTTTGGGAATTATATCGTTAATACACAATCTTAATCTTAAAGTTGTATGCGAAGGTGTTGAAACAGAGGAACAAAACGCTTTGGTTTCGGAAAGCGAGTGTGATTATATTCAGGGATGGTATTATTCAAAAGCACTCCCTGTAGCCTCTGCGGAAATTTTTTATAAAGAATATATGGAAAAGATTTAAAAGTTGAAGATGAGTGAAAAAACTCATGCTACAGCTGATTAAATTCGGCATTGTCGGTGTGATTGCAACTATGACTGCTTACTATCTTTGGGATAAGGTTTTTGCTCTTGTTTTCGTTCCGATATACAATTTTATTACAAGAAAAATATTTTTGGAGAAAAAGCTACGTAAGGAAGATAAACTATGAATGATAAATTTTCAAAGGATTTATACAGATACTATGGCGAAAAGGGCGAGAGTTTTATAGAGAGGCTTTTAAGACCAACAGAGCTCAAGTATATTGCACTTTTCAGAAAGACAGAAAACTGCAAATTCAAGCCTTTGAAGTTATATTATACAGTTAAGCTAAAACTCAAGTCCTATAAAACCCATATACAAATCCCGGCACGGACAAAAATTGGCGAAGGATTTTATATAGGTCACAGTGGCAGAGTGATTATACACCCTGAGGCAGAACTTGGTAAAAACATAAATGTCGGCACTGGTGTAACCATAGGATATGAAAATCGTGGAACGAGACGTGGTGCACCAAAACTTGATGGTAACTGTTGGATTGGAACGAACTCGGTTGTTGTAGGCAATATAAAAATTGGCGAGGATGTAATGATTGCACCTTTGACCTTTGTAAATTTTGATGTTCCATCTCATAGCATTGTGATAGGAAATCCGGCCAAAATAATACATAAAGAAAATGCAACAGAATATTATATAGAAAACAGAGTTTGAACATAGGAGGTGCGCTCAAAGTGGCAACAAAAGATAACAGGATTAAATACAACTTATTGTCAGGCGTTTTGTATCAAGTTGTCCTGATTGCCCTGAGCTTTCTTCTTCCAAGGCTTTATCTTGAAAATTTTGGTTCGGAGGTTAATGGAGTTCTTTCTACAATAAAGCAGATTTTTGTGTATATGCTTTTGCTTGAGTCAGGAGTGGGACTTGCTACCACACAGGCATTATATAAGCCTGTAGCCGAGAAAAATCATAATAAAGTAAGCTCTGTTATCTCAGCAACTCACAGCTATTATGTTAAAGTCGGCGTAATATATGGGATTATTGTAATTTTAATCGCCCTGGCATATGAGTACATTGTGCCGACAGATATTGAGCCTGGTGTAATTTTTGGAATCGTAATACTTACAGCACTTCCGCAACTGTTCAGCTATTTTGTGCAAGCTAAATACAGAATTCTCTTAGAAGTTGACGGCAGAAAATATGTTATAACAAATTCCGAAACGATTTTACAACTTGTTTCAAATATTGCAAAAATAATTGTTATATTACTTACCAACAATCTTCTGCTTATGCAACTGACCTATTGCATATTGTCTCTTTTACAGCTTTTCCACATATATATTCACGCAAAACAAAGATATACGTGGTTAAATGTTAAGGCTCAGCCTGATTATGAGGCGGTTTCTCAAAGGAAATCTGTTCTCGTTCATCAGGTTTCGGGAATGGTTTTTAACAATACAGATATTTTACTGTTGTCATTTTTATGCGATTTTAGAGTGGTCAGCGTTTATGCTATTTATAATATCTTCTTTTCGCAGATTCAGAC
>JAZOVJ010000014.1:0-1981 GCA_045658645.1 Clostridia bacterium
ATGCTCTTACAGTTGTTGTAAGAAAAGACGGTCCTGCCTGCCACACGGGAACGGACTCCTGCTTTGACGAGGCAAATCTTGTATGGCTCAGCGACGAAAGTCAGGAATTTTCACTCCAAAGTCTTATGAAACTCATCGAGGGCAGAAAGACAGACAAAAAAGAAGGCTCTTACACTACATACCTTTTTGAAAAGGGTCTTGACAAGATACTCAAAAAAGTGGGCGAAGAATGTACCGAAGTTATTATCGGCGCTAAATCCAACGATAAAAAGGAAACTGTTTATGAAATTGCAGACCTTTGCTATCACGTAATGGTTTTAATGATTGAAATGGGTATTTCTCTTGAGGATATCCACAAAGAGCTTGCATCACGCCACGTGATTGACCACAAGGTTAAGCAGGAAAAGATGACAAATTAGCAAATTAAAAGACCGAACAGCCTGTTCGGTCTTTCTTTATTAAATTCCCATACCATCTAATCCGTATGCGGATAAGTCAATTCCAAGCGCTTCTGCAAGCCATAAAATCGAGTTGGTATTTAAATTTATGAACAATTTTGAGTGGAAACTGTCAACGTTTCCGTTTGCCTTAATTGTATCATAAATTCCCTGAACCTCCTGAATTTTATCATAATGTGTTGTTTTGATAAATTCGGCAGTAATTTCCAGTTTGTCCTCATAAGGTATTGTTTCATCAATACACTTTTTGATGACCTTTAAAATATACAACTCATCGTTGGTATTAAACTCAGTGTTTGGATTTTCGATTTCTCTCCCCACATCCTTTGATACCGCCTTTAAGTTTTCAATCATTTTGGCATTTATTGCTTTGTAATCAACAACAGTTCCGCCGGAATTTCCACCGCCGGAGTTGCCGCCTCCACCTGAATTTCCTCCGCCACCGGAATTACCACCACCGCCGGAGTTACCCGAATCCTGTGGTTTTCCTGTAACAAAGGCTTTGTGCTTCAGTATTTCTTTATTCTTAACCGTTGTGTTCTCAACAGTGATAAAGGCTGTGCGGTTGTTATCAATTAACATCTCGCCATTGATTTCACTTCCCAAAAACTTTATTCCGCCGTCTTTCACGCCTTGAGTAACAATAATTTTTCCGTTCATTTTGGAATTCTTAATAGTGACATTTCCTGTACTTATTACAAGAATTTTTGAAACTTCAAGGTCTTTTGTCTCGCCTGTCTTCAAAACAGGTACTACCGCATTATCTAAAATTGTTACAACTTCCGCTCTTGTGATAGTGTTTTTCGGGTTAAGCTTTCCGTCTGCACCGTTTAACAGTTTTTCATTTACCAAAGCGTTTACGTACGGCTTTGCCCATAATGAAACTGTGCTATCATCCGAAAAGCTTCGCGTTGCAGTTTCCTGTTCCAAAATTCCCAAAGTTCTGCAAATCATAACCGCAGCCTCTTCTCTTGTAAGAGAAGATTCAGGGCTTATTTTTCCATCGTAGCCTTGCATAACACCTGCTTTGTTAAGCTTCAAAATAGAGTCGGTATAGTACTTATCCGAAAGGTCTGAAAATGTATTCTCGCCTGTTTCCTGATAAGACATTAAGCGATTTAATACAACTGCAAATTCACCTCTTGTAATTGAGCGGTTTGGTGAAAATTTGCCGTCATATCCGCTTATTACTCCGTACTCACTCCACGCTTCGATTTGCTTTGTTGCCCAGTGCCCATCAATGTCGGTATAAACCGATGCTGCTGACACAATGGTGCTTGATGCAAGCATTGAAACTGATATAAAAAGACTGAGTATCTTTTTCATTCTTTTCCTCCCTGTTTTTGGTAAAAGAAATGGATAGGAATTACCTATCCATTCCGATTAAGTTAGCCTTACATTTCTAAAGAACGCTTTAGTGAAATTGTGTATCCGCCAAATGGTACGCTATATAAATCAATAGTTGTGCCTGTTGGTGTTTGACGGTATTCTCCAAAACCTTTTGCTGTAATCGTTCCAATAAC
>JAZOVJ010000015.1:0-7171 GCA_045658645.1 Clostridia bacterium
GTTAACTGGAACGAGCACGACCGCGTCCGGTGGACGATGAAGGGAGTGTGAGTTCGGAGAAAACAAGGAGTACAGCAAACGTGAGTGCAGATGTACGACTATGTTTTGGAGAGAGTTGTCGCTGGCGAAATTATTTTAATAGTTTATCAACTGCTACATTAAATATTTTTGAAAATGCCACAAGTTCGATATCTGTAACAAATCTTTTCCCGCATTCAATACGCTGTATTGCATTTTTATCCACATCAAGACCGGATAATTGTAACTTATCTGCTAAAACTCTTTGTGATATATTTAATTCTTTCCTCATTATTGCAATTTTTTTGCCACATATATTGTTTAATCCGTCTTCGTTTTTATTTATAAACATAAAATTTCTCCTTTTTGACATTTAGTGCTTGTCAATATAGAAATTATATGATATAATGAAACAAAATATGACATTTACAAGATGTCAAAACGGAGGTTTATTTATGAACAGAGACAAATTAAAATCACAAGCAAAGCAGCAAATTAGTGGTAATTTAGGAACGCTTTTTTTAATAACCCTAATTGTGTTTGCAATTTCGTGGGTAGCAGCCATGATACCAATGGGAGGAATGATAGCTTCTCTTATACTCACACCTGCCTTTTCAATAAGCATCATAAGAGTTTATCTTAATCTTACTAAAAACATCAAACCATCGGTAGATGATGCATTTAAGGGATTTGACGATTTTTGGTCTGCATTTAAACTCAATTTTTTAATAGGACTTTTTACTTTTTTATGGTCACTTCTTTTTATTGTTCCGGGAATAATAAAAAGCTATTCCTATTCGCTATCCATGTATATACTTTCAGAGAATAAGAATAAGCCCGCACTTGAATGCATTAAGGAATCTGAAAAAATGACAGAAGGTCATAAGATGGATTTATTTGTTTTAGGGCTATCGTTCTTTGGATGGATTTTGCTTACAATACTAACATTTGGTATTGCTATTATTTGGGTTGGGCCATATATGAATGCAACATATTCAAATGCATATAACCATTTAAAGGTCGGAATAGAAAAAGGCGAAAAAAAAGTAAACAATGCAATTCAATCAAGCAACATAAATACAAGGGTATTTTGCAATGAATGTGGAGAACAGATAGTTAGCGAAAGTAAGTTTTGTAATAATTGTGGATGTAAAATAGAAAGGTCTAATAAGTATAGTGTATGTATTTTTGATGTGGCTACACATACTTTGAGGAAAGAAATTAGAGATATTGATATTGAAAAATTCCCGCCGTCTAAATTTGCATACAATGACACATATTATGCCATTGAAACTTTTAGAGATGGAAAAAAGGTAAGAATCTATCACACAAAGGATAATTGGAATAAACAAATTGAAATTGTCATAAGTGAAGAAGAAAAATAGAGGGCATCTAAACCATTCGGCTCTTCGAAAACCCAAAAAGGACACCCGTTGGTGTCCTTTTCTCATACATCAAATTTTTCTTTCAGCTTCGGTGTCAGGCATGCCAGCACAACTGTTGTGATAATCATTTCCGGTACCATATACGAGCCGTTATAGATAAGTGCATAAAGCGGTATGCAGTCGGTGTCCGCAAAAGCGCCCCAGATTAAAAGACCTGATAAAACGTGCATTGCGTAACGTATACCTGTAACAATAGTACCTGAAAGTGCTATTGCCCAAGGCTTATTTCCCATAAGCTTTACAAAAAATCCTGCAAGCCCCAAAACTGTAAATGCAACAACATAATCAAGCATAATTACCCCGAAAAAGCTTAATGCAGTAGTTGCGGGTGGAAGATAAAAGTCCGTCATCATCTGAATTAGAGAGAATACAAATCCGGACAAAAGACCCCATTTTGTGTCTACAATGATGGATACCAAAATGATAGGAACCATACTTCCCAGTGTTATGTAACCGCCTTGTGTCCACGGTGCCGGAAGCAGCTTCGACGCCATAATCAGTGCAAATGCCAAGGCAGTAAGCATAGCACTTAAAGTTAGTTTTTTTGTTTTTGTCATAAAAACACTCCCTTATTATAAATTTGACTGAATATGAACTTTTGATAGGTATAAAAAAGGAGATTACCAATACATGATAATCTCCGAAAAAATTGCAATTTTTGATATTTTCCTACGCCGGCATTATCCGTATCAGGTTCACGGGTCGGAATGCACAATTCCCTCTCAGCCTTTTTGAAAGCTCCCCAAATATTCAGTTCTTTGTGATTTTAACACAGTGAGATTAAAAAGTCAATAGAAGTAAATAAATATTGTATATAAAGGTTAAAATTTAACAAAATAGCTACTCGTATAGGGTGGTTTTTTGTTTTAAAAAATATTGATAAAGTTTGAAAGCGGTGATATAATAAAAGTAGTAAGGAAAAGAGGATTAACATATAATGGTATTTACAACGACATTAAATCAGATGCTGATGTTTTTCAGCGTTATGATTTTAGGATTCATCTTAAGAAGAAAAAATATAGTTCCTGAGAATGCAGACGTATCACTTTCAAAGGTTCTTACAATGGTGGTAAGCCCTGCACTTTTATTAAAAACATTTATAGCAAACTTTAACCTACAAACTCTTGTGGAAAAGTCATATATTTTCATCTGCGGAATTGTTTTGTTATTCATATTAATTTTTGTGGGAACTGCACTTGCAAACTTATTTGCAGATAACAGGTATATAAAATACATTTACACCTATTCTTTTATTATACCTAATATGGGGTATATGGCACAACCGCTTACATTGGCGGTTTTCGGCGAACAGGCGCTTTTTGACCTTATGATTTTCAGCATACCGTTTAACGTATATATTTACTCGGTTGGATATACAAGGCTTAATCCTAAAAACGAAAAGGTGTCTTTAAAAAGCCTTGCGAATCCGTTGTTTTTCTCGATGGGTATTGCTATAGTTCTTGGACTTTTAAAGGTACCGATTCCGGATTTTTTACAAAACACACTGTCTTCTTTAAGCGCATGTATGGGTGTTGTCGCAATGCTTTTAACAGGCATGGTTATAGGTAAATATGACCTTCGGGACTTGGTGTCTTCAGGAAAGATTTACGTTGCATCGCTTATACGATTAATAGCAATTCCCGGAATAGTTGTATATATACTGAAAGCACTGGGGATGCCGAGCTATATCTATATGTCCGCACTTTGCGTGCTTGCGATGCCTATGGGACTAAATACAATCGTATTTCCTGCAGCGTTTGGCGGTGACACTAAGCCGGGCGCATCTATGGCACTTATTTCAAGTGTGCTGGGAATAATAACTATTCCGATAATGTTTGCATTTTTTATGGCTTGATAAGTAATATAAAACTGTGATGAAGAGCATCGCGGTTTTTTGTAAAATTTTTATAATTTCAAAACTTTGTTAAAGAAAAATTAATATTATTTTATCTAAACTTGTAAAAAAAATATTGAAATTCCGTGAAAAATATGTTATCATTTATGAGTGAATTTATTATGAAAAGAGGCGTTTCTTATGAAGAAGATTTATGAAGGAAAGACTAAAGACGTTTATAGCCTTGAAAACGGTAACGTGCTTTTAAAGTTTAAAGACGACTGTACAGGTAAAGACGGTGTGTTTGACCCGGGCGAAAACTCAGTTGGACTAAAGATTGAGGGTATTGGTAAGGCTAATCTTAGAACATCAATCTACTACTTTGACCTTATAAAAGAAGCAGGAATTAAAACTCATTACGTAAGCGCTAATGTTGATGAAGCTACAATGGAGGTTCTTCCTGGCAAGGTATTCGGTCACGGTCTTGAAGTTATCTGTCGTTTGGTTGCTACAGGAAGCTTCATCAGAAGATACGGTGAATATATTGAAGACGGTACTCCGCTTCCTGGCGGATACGTTGAGTGTACTTTTAAAAACGATGAGAAGGGTGACCCGCTTGTAACAGGCGAAGGTCTTGCAGCTCTTGGTGTTATGAGCCCTGAAATGTTTGAAAGTATGAAGGAACAGACACTTAAAATCACAAAGGTTGTTGCGGACGACTTAAAGACAATCGGTCTTGACCTTTGGGATATTAAGTTTGAATTTGGTTACAACGGTGACGAAGTTATCCTTATTGACGAAGTTGCTTCAGGAAATATGCGTGTTTATAAGGACGGCAAGATTGTTGACCCTGTTGAACTAACAAAGCTTATATTAAACAGATAATTATACCAAAAGCAGACCACATGGGGTCTGCTTTTAATGTTATATGCGAAGCATAACAAGGTTTTTGAATACCCGACATCAATCCTTTGATTGCAGTGTTGGGTCAGTTTTTAAAAAATATAAAAAATGGCATAAAATAAGATATAAATACTTGAAATTTATGCCGAATTGTGCTATTATATAGTACATAATTCGGACAATGGCATAGGAGGATTTCATATGGATACAAACAAAAGACCGGACGATATGGTCAGAATTACAACAAAAGAGCTTGCAGATGCGTTTATTGCAGAGCAGGTTGAAGATATCAGAAAAACTGTAGGCGACAAGAAAGTGCTTCTGGCATTATCAGGCGGGGTTGACTCTTCAGTTGTTGCTGCGCTTTTGATTAAAGCTATCGGCAAACAGCTTGTTTGTGTGCATGTTAATCACGGACTTATGCGTAAGGGCGAAAGCGAGCAGGTAATTGAAGTATTTAAGAATGGTCTTGATGCTAACCTTATTTATATCGATGCAACTGACAGATTCTTGGACCTTTTAAAAGACGTTGCTGACCCTGAAACAAAGAGAAAAATTATCGGTAACGAATTTATTAAGGTGTTTGACGAAGAAGCGTCAAAGCTTACAGATGTTTCATTCTTGGCACAGGGAACAATTTATCCTGACATTCTGGAGAGTGACGGAGTCAAGGCCCACCACAACGTTGGCGGTCTTCCTGAAGATATGGAAATGGCACTTGTTGAGCCGGTTAAACTTCTTTATAAAGACGAAGTTCGAGTTGTTGGAAGTGCTTTGGGTCTTCCTGACGAAATGGTTTATCGTCAGCCGTTCCCGGGCCCTGGTCTTGGCGTAAGATGTCTTGGCGCAATTACTCGTGACAGACCTAACGCCCTTCGTGAAGCAGATGCAATCCTTCGTGAAGAGTTTGATAAGAATGGTCTTGCAGGAAAGGTTTGGCAGTACTTTATTGCTGTTCCAGACTTTAAGAGCGTAGGCGTTAAAGATTCGAAGAGATATGAGGGCTGGCCGGCAATTATCCGTGCCGTAAATACAGTTGATGCGATGACAGCAACTATTGAAGAAATCCCTTATGCAGTTCTTCACAAAATTACTGACAGAATTACAAACGAAGTTCCTGGTATCAACCGTGTGCTTTTGGACTTGACTCCAAAGCCAATCGGAACAATCGAGTGGGAATAATAAAAATGTTTCGGGACCAACACAAATATCCCCGAAAGGCAAAAATGAATATCATAAGAATGAGACCTTGAGAGTGAAAACTTTCAGGGTCTTTTTTTGAACATAGAACCTGAAAAGCCTTGTAAATATGGGGATTTAGCATCATATAAAATCTTTATTTTATATGGTAGCCTATCAAAAAAATAATCAGCGTACAGGATGAGGCAAATTGCCTTTTCACGCTGAGGATGCTTGCCCCGTAACATAGAGAAATTTTGAAATCCCATTTTTGGGAAAATAGAAATGGCTTAAAACCTAGGGTTTTGAGATGCATTTCCCTAAATTTGATATTTTCCCAAAAATGAAAACGTTTTTGGGGAAATTGTACTTGTTTTTGGGAAAATGCGGTCGTTTTTGGGAAAAACACAATGTTTTTGGGGAATTTCTTATGTTTTTGGGAACGTTTTTGGGAGAAAGGAGGAGTTCTATGAGAAAGAAAAATTACAAAGGAAGATGTGAGAAAAGGAAGCTAGCAAAATGCAATGAGGTGGTCAGGACATATGATGAAGTTCAATATGCATATGCTGATTTACTGGAGCGGAATAACATTGTAAAATCATATCAATGCAATGTTCTATTAGAAGGTGTTGAAGAGGATGCATATACTACAGATTTTTTATGTGTTAGAACAGATGGCGACTTGATGGTTCGTGAATGTGTAAGACGGACTTTAATTTCTAAACCTATGACGGTGAGACTTTTGGATGTTTCCAGAAGTTATTGGATTAACAGAGGAGTTACAGATTGGGGGATAGTTACCAATGAAGAAAAATGATTTGCTGAAAAAGGATGATACAATTATCCGTATTCTCGAAATAAAGGATGATAAGGCTTTAGTAATTGATTGTATCAAAAGAACAATGCCTAAATTGGTTGATATATCTACACTCAATAACTTCGCATATTTGCCTGAAAATCAATTAACATACACTACAAAAATTTCAATAAGAGACGAAGATGAGTTATCATATTCAGAGAAAAGTATTGCTCATAAAAACTACACTCTAATAGCAGGAATTTTGCCTTTTATTGATGATGAAATGAAAAGGAGTGAAGTAATAAAAAGGGTGGCAGAGAAAAATAATATCAGCACCCAAACAATAAGGAAATACCTGTGCCTATATTTGATATATCAGGACATTTCGGTTTTAATTCCAAGGAAACGCGGGGAAAGGAAAGGAATGTCACCAGATGAAAAAAATATCCGCTGGGCCCTAAATAAATTCTTCTACACCAAAAATAAAAACAGCCTCAAGACTGCATATATGTTCATGCTAAGAGAAAAGTACTGTAATTCTTGTGGAGAGTTATCGGAAAGCTATCCGTCCTTTTACCAGTTCAGATACTTCTATCGTAAGCACAGAAAATTAGAAACTCTGTATATATCACGGAACGGACTAAAGGATTATCAAAGAAACAATCGTCCTTTGTTAGGTGAAGGGATACAGGATTTTGCACCCAATGTGGGAGTTGGAATGCTTGACAGTACAATATGCGACATATACCTTGTAGATGATGCAGGAAACCTGGTGGGACGACCAATACTTACAGCTTGTGTTGATGCGTACAGTGGTTTATGTTGCGGATATTCTCTGTCCTGGGAAGGTGGAGTTTACAGTATTAAAAACCTTATACTGAATGTTATAGCGGATAAGGTAGAGTGGTGCAAACGGTTTGGTATAACTATATCAAAAGAGGATTGGAACTCAGACAGGCTTCCTGCTACGCTTGTAACAGATAAGGGAAGTGA
>JAZOVJ010000016.1:0-2138 GCA_045658645.1 Clostridia bacterium
GAGGCCGACTCAAAAGTAATTTTGGCTCGGTCTCTATTTTTTAGCGATTCCTTTTGTTTTTTGCCTGAAAGCTCCAATTAAAAGCATTTTTTGTGTACAGGAGCTCTTATTTGACCAGATGGCAGCTTATATGCCCTTCTACAAGGCTGGGAACACGCTTCTTATTGCCCATGTTTACGCTTTGCAGGCAATATACTTCCTTAAATTGTGGGCAATGGCCACAAGCCCCCATTCGACAGAGACTTTTTCTGTCGATTTCAGCCTGAAACGCTTGAACCCATGGTTGAACTTTATGTTTCCGAAGACGGCTTCAGGCTCTATCGGTCTTTTACTTCTATGCCTTAGCCCATCTTCGCTTGTAAGCAGTTCCCTTATCCTTGCCCTGTAGGCGTTGTTGTTGTGATTGACCTCTATTGTACGTCTGTCTGAATTTGCCTTGTAGCACATCCCTCGCAATGGACATCTTGAACAGTCTCTAGCCATATATACGCTCTTGTTGGATGTGTACCCGAGGTCTGATTTCTCTTTCTTGCAATAGGCGAGTTCCATGTGTTGTCCCATGGGGCATACATAATAGTCCTCTTCCTTGTTGTAGTACATATTGTTTGGCAAGAAAGGGTTGTTCTTGTATTTCCTTTTCATTTCTGCATGAAACATGTTATACTTTACATAAGGTATCATTCCGCCACCAAACATATACTCATAGTTCTGCTCACTGCCGTATCCGGAGTCTGCAACAATCTCCGCACTCTGTTTACCGTAACGCTCTTCAAAACTTTTGAGGTATGGTATAAGGGTGCCCTGGTCATTGGGTTGCCAGAAGACACCGTAATTGGTGATGAACTGGTTCTCGGTGGATATCTGCACGTTGTATCCGGGCTTTGTCTGTCCGTTGTTCATGGCATCCTCTTTCATGCGCATGAAGGTTGCATCGGGGTCGGTCTTGCTGTATGAGTTACGCTCTCCAAGGGTATCAAGATTCTTGTCATACTCGTCAAGCTTTGATTTACTATCGCTTGCTGTTTTTTCTATAAGTCTACGTTGTTTACCTTTGCTTATCCCCATGCTGTCCATCTTGGAAAGTATCCTCTTACTCCTGCGTTCGAACTCTTCCTGTGGCGGTTCTTCGGGAAACTCAGTAGATTCCTCTATGTCAAGCTCCTCTTCTGCAGCAGAGAGGACACCACGTACCTTGTCTATCAGCTTTGCCTTGTTTTTCTCGACACTGCCTTTCCAGACAAAGGTGTATTTGTTGGCTACGGACTCTATTTTCGTTCCGTCAATATACTGTACGTTCAGGGAAACAAGTCCTTCATCATTCAACAGTTCTACAACCTTGGTGAACACATTCTCAAGCCTGCCGCCGGAAAGCCTTTCGCTACGGAACCGGTTGATTGTACGGAAATCAGGGTAACTCATACTGCTGAGCCACATGAAATGGATATTCTCGTGCAGAAGCCTTTCCATCTGCCTGCCGGAATAAACATTACACAGGTAGGCATACACAACTACCTTAAGAAGCATACGGGGGTGATAGCTGCTGGTTCCGCCACTCTTGTAGGTTGCCTCAATGTCACTGATATCGAACTTGTCGAGAATATCGCTGACAATACGCACCGGATGAGTCTTTGAAATTAATTCGCCCAAAGAGGGAGGAAGTAGGAGGGAATCGTTTTGATTGTAAGATTTATGTATTACCTTTGCCATACTGTTTGGAATGGATTGTTAATCTTTTGGTTTGCAAGTATAAAGATAATAAAAAAATTCCAAACAAACAATAGCTATTCCAATGAAATTCAAAGGAATAGCTATATTTTTTTAAAAAAAATACCCCGAAAAAACAGATTCAATGCAATAAAAGCAGAGAGGGTGACCCTTTAACACTTTTGGGTCACCCTCTACCCGAAGGGGGAGGGAGTTCGACTGAACACGCAAGCAAAATATTCAAACTCCTCCGTCCTCAAAAACTAAGTTTTTGAATGACCTCGCAAGCTCGGCACTCCTTCTATATAACAAAATGCTAAACCGCTGTGCTATAGAGTTTTTCGTTAAGCATATTCAATGTTCTTTGTGCTCGCTGTATTTTTCTTTTGAGCAGTTCTTCCTCACTTAATCCGACTTTATGTTCATTATATTCT